>NZ_JAPKIC010000001.1:805258-978950 GCF_036759945.1 Kluyvera sp. CHPC 1.251
GTCTGCTCCCTTTGGCCGCTCGGGAACCCCACCACGGGGTAAAGCTTGGTTTTACTGGCCTGCTTCCTTCTGGGGAAGCGGGGCGCATCATATCAAATGACGCGCCGCTGTAAAGCATTCGTTTACCGAAAATGAACTGTTTGCATGCTTTTTGTCCGTAACGGATTAAAGCTAATCAATTCATTTCGCTAGCGATTAAAGAATAATCGTTCGATTGCCGTATACGAAGACGCGCTGCGCTAATACCTGGTACAGCGCACGGCTGAGAACGTTTTTCTCCACGTCGCGACCGGCACGCATCATATCTTCCGCCGTGTAGGTGTGATCGACGTGAATGACGTCCTGCATAATGATTGGGCCTTCGTCCAGATTATCGTTCACATAGTGAGCCGTAGCGCCAACAATCTTCACGCCGCGCTCGTAGGCCTGATGGTACGGACGCGCGCCGATAAACGCCGGCAGGAACGAGTGGTGGATGTTGATAATCTTGTTCGGGAAGCGAGAAACGAATTCAGGCGTCAGCACGCGCATATATTTCGCCAGCACCACATAGTCCGGCTGGTGCGCTTCAATGGCATCCGCCATCAGCTTATCGTGCTCTTCACGCGCCAGCCCTTCATGGCTGACCAGCTCGAATGGAATACCGAAACGCTCAACCAGCGAACGCAGCGTGTCGTGGTTGCCAATCACGGCGGCAATGTCGACGTCAAGACCGCCATAGTTGGCCTTCATCAGCAGATCGCCGAGGCAATGGGCCTCTTTGGTCACCAGGATCACGATGCGACGGCGGCCGGCTGGATTTAATTCGCGAACGGAGCCTTCCGGCAGCGCGCTGTCTAAGTCTGCCAGCAGGGTGGAGTCGTTGAAGATCCCTTCGAGCTCGGTGCGCATAAAGAAGCGGCCGGTGCGGTGATCGACGAACTCGTTGTTCTGCACGATATTCAGCTCGTGCTTATAGCAGATGTTGGTGATGCGCGCGATAAGCCCTTTTTGGTCAGGGCAGATGGTGCGAAGAACTTTACGTTGAATGGAATGCATTGCCGGGTAAATCCTGTTGATGATGTTTGCGAAGCTGTTCCGGGCTTATTGCCCGCAGCATTTTTTAAATTTTTTACCTGAACCACAGGGGCAGGGATCATTTCTGCCAATTAATGGACGGGTGCCATCAATATAGTACCACTGGCCGTTTTCTTTTAAGAATCGTGAACGCTCAATGATGGCGCCACTCTTGTTATTTTCTCGAAAACGGGCCACGAAGCTGACGAAGCCTTCATCAGGCGAACGGCCTGGGTCAGTCGCGAAGACGGTCAGCCCCAGCCATTCGGTCTGACCAAATCCGTTCTGGATGTCGTCACGAAAGGTTCCAGCCTGACAGGAAGGATGCCAGGTTTTCACCAGGTAATCGGCATCCCGCTTAACAAAGGCAGTATAGCGTGAGCGCATCAGCAGTGACGGCTCGGCGGCACATTCGTTACCGGACAGATAACGCTGGCAACATAAGCTATACTCGAGAGCGCTGCCACAAGGGCACAGTTCAGACAAAGACAACTCCTGAATCGATAATTAACGGCGTTTTAACGCCCGATAGCACTATGTTAACCGAGCGCTGGCAATGATGCCACGCTATCAGTAAGAGGATGTTCATCGGTCGCAATGAGAAAAATTAAAATTGGCCTGGCATTAGGCTCAGGAGCTGCGCGAGGCTGGTCGCATATCGGGGTCATTAAAGCGCTACAGAAGATGGGCATCGAGATTGATATTGTCGCGGGGTGCTCCATCGGTTCACTGGTCGGGGCGGCGTATGCCAGCAATCGGCTTCCTCAACTGGAGGAGTGGGTCTGTTCATTTAGCTACTGGGACGTTTTGCGCCTGATGGATCTCTCCTGGCGGCGCGGCGGGCTTCTGCGCGGCGAGCGGGTGTTTAATCAGTATCGGCAGATTATGCCCAACGAAGTGATTGAACAGTGCGAGAGGCGTTTTGCGGCGGTAGCGACTAATCTGAGTACCGGGCGTGAGCTTTGGTTTACCGAAGGCGACCTGCACATGGCGGTGCGAGCGTCCTGCAGCATCCCAGGGTTGATGGCGCCAGTGCTACATAACGGCTACTGGCTGGTTGACGGCGCGGTGGTTAATCCGGTTCCCGTTTCGCTGACCCGTGCGCTGGGAGCCGATATTGTGATAGCGGTTGATTTGCAACATGACGCACATCTTATGCAGCAGGATCTCCTGTCCGTCCATATTCAGCCTGATGAAGAGATGAATGAATCAGCAGATGAGCTATCATGGCATGAGCGTCTGCGTGCCCGGCTCGGCCGTGCCGCTGCGCGTCGTTCGGTCGTAGCGCCGACGGCGATGGAAATCATGACAACATCAATCCAGGTCCTGGAAAACAGACTAAAGCGAAACCGCATGGCGGGTGACCCGCCGGATATTTTATTACAGCCGTTTTGCCCCCAGATCTCGACACTGGATTTTCATCGAGCCTCATCTGCAATAGCCGCGGGTCAACAAGCGGTTGAAAAAAAGACAGATGAGCTTTTGCCTTTGGTACAGAGTTCGACTTAAGGCATTTTTTTCGACTACTTCAGCATATTCTGACAGGCGATTATCACAATAGCATGCCACTATTTAATTATCGTCGGGCAGGGGAGACATCATGACGCAGCCGTTGGCGGGAAAACAGATTTTGATAGTCGAAGACGAACCCGTTTTCCGCTCACTTATGGACTCATGGCTTTCGTCGCTGGGCGCAAAAACCCTGGTAGCACAGGACGGCGTCGACGCCCTGGCGCAGATGGCGCTGCAAAAACCTGACCTGATGATTTGCGATCTCGCGATGCCTCGCATGAATGGGCTGCAGCTGGTAGAGCACGTCCGCAACGCCGGTGAGCAGATTCCTATCCTGATTATCTCTGCCACTGAAAATATGGCCGATATTGCCAAAGCGCTGCGCCTTGGCGTACAGGACGTCTTATTAAAACCGGTGAAAGACCTTAACCGACTGCGTGAGACGGTACTGGCCTGTCTTTATCCCAATATGTTTAATTCCCGGGTGGAAGAAGAAGAGCGGTTATTTGAAGATTGGGACGCGTTGGTTAACAATCCTACAGCCGCGGCTAAGCTCTTACAGGAGTTGCAGCCGCCTGTTCAGCAGGTTATTTCACGCTGCCGCATAAATTATCGCCAATTAATGGCGGTGGACGCGCCGGGGTTGGTGCTCGATATTGCACCGCTATCCGAACACGATTTGGCTTTTTATTGCCTGGATGTCACCCGAGCAGGGGATAATGGCGTACTGGCGGCGTTATTACTTCGCGTGCTTTTTAATGGCCTGCTTCAGGAGCAGCTTTCCCACCAGGGGCAACGGCTACCGGAATTGGGCAGTTTGTTAAAACAGGTCAACCAACTTCTTCGCCAGGCAAATCTTCCAGGTCAGTTCCCACTATTGGTTGGCTATTACCATAGCGGATTAAAAAATCTTATCCTCGTGTCAGCTGGTTTGAATGGAACCTTAAATACCGGTGAGCATCAAATACAAATAAGTAACGGCGTTCCTCTAGGGACGTTAGGAACGGCCTATCTCAATCAAATAAGCCAACGCTGCACTTCATGGCAGTGTCAGATTTGGGGTAATGGTGGCCGTTTACGCTTAATGTTGTCTGCGGAATGAGCAAACGCATTTTTTTACAGGGATAGCTTTAACAGCTTATCTGCCGTAGTGATACTATCTGGCAAATTGATGTGGATATACTCGTCATGTTTCAGCGTGCTGGTGCGTTGGTCAGGTTCATTACTTTTGTGACAGTGTTTCAATCTGTAACCTGAGTTTATGAGCGGCGTTCCCTCCTACAGCTCGACTTCTTCGAGTATTAATCTTAATTCGAGGTTAACGCATTCTTTTCGGAGCAGCCTCATGTGGCTGTGATGATATACTTATTGCGTTATTAATTAACGAGCAAGTTCAAAGTTTGAACAGTTCAGGAGATTTGAATGGCTGCCCTAAATTCGAAAGTAAGAAAGGCTGTAATCCCGGTGGCGGGATTAGGTACAAGGATGCTGCCAGCAACGAAAGCAATCCCTAAAGAAATGCTGCCGTTGGTGGATAAGCCTTTAATTCAGTATGTTGTGAACGAGTGTATTGCAGCTGGTATCACTGAAATTGTACTGGTTACCCATTCTTCCAAGAATTCCATTGAAAACCACTTTGACACCAGCTTCGAGCTTGAAGCCATGCTGGAGAAGCGCGTAAAACGTCAGCTTCTGGAAGAGGTGCAGTCTATCTGTCCACCGCATGTGACCATCATGCAGGTGCGTCAGGGTCTGGCGAAAGGCCTGGGTCATGCGGTGCTGTGTGCTCATCCTGTTGTGGGTGATGAACCCGTTGCGGTTATTCTGCCAGACGTGATTCTGGATGAATATGAATCCGATCTGAGCCGTGACAACCTTGCTGATATGATTGCGCGTTTCGATGAAACTGGCGCAAGTCAGATCATGGTTGAGCCGGTAGCAGACGTGACGGCGTACGGCGTGGTTGACTGTAAAGGTGCCGCGCTGAACCCAGGCGATAGCGTCCCGATGGTTGGCGTGGTTGAGAAGCCAAAAGCTGATGTTGCGCCGTCTAACCTGGCCGTTGTAGGTCGTTATGTCCTGAGCGCTGAAATCTGGCCGCTGCTGGCAAAAACCCCTCCGGGAGCCGGTGACGAAATTCAGTTAACCGATGCCATTGATATGCTGATCGAAAAAGAAACGGTTGAAGCGTATCACATGAAAGGCAAAAGCCACGACTGTGGGAATAAACTCGGTTATATGCAGGCGTTTGTTGAATACGGTATTCGCCACAATACGCTGGGTGAAGATTTCAAAGCCTGGCTGCAAGACACGCTGGGCGTTGCGAAGTAATTTAACGAATGTTGCTAAAGCCGGGGAAACCCGGCTTTTTTATATCTAAATAACACAAATGGATAAAAAACGAGCGCCAATGTACTTGCTTGTTATCAACATCGGCGTTTTTCAGATATAAAAAATCCCGCCGAAGCGGGATTTTTACGAAGCAGGGTGGATTAACCTTAGATCAGGAAATCGTCCAGGGATTTACCCTGTTCTTCCATTGCTTTTTTGATAACTGCTGGAGTACGGCCCTGACCAGTCCAGGTTTTAGTTTCGCCGTTTTCGTCTACGTAGCTATATTTAGCCGGACGAGCAGCACGTTTAGCTTTAGTGCCAACTTTAGCAGCAGCCATGCTATTCAGCAGTTCGTTCGGGTCAATGCCGTCAGCAATCAGCATTTCACGATATTGTTGCAGTTTACGAGTGCGCTCTTCAACTTCAGCAGCTGCCGCATTTTCTTCTTCACGACGTTCGTTAACAACAACTTCTAATTTTTCCAGCATTTCTTCAAGCGTTTCAAGGGTGCATTCTCTTGCCTGCGCACGAAGAGTACGGATGTTGTTCAAAATTTTAAGTGCTTCGCTCATTGTAGTAATCTCAAACTTATATTGTGGGGTGGTTTGTTGAGGTAATAATAGAGCGATAAAATCAGTTGTGCAATAGGGAAGAATGTAAGGAATTCAAAATAACCTGTTATTTGGTGCGATATTTAATATGTATAAGTTAAATTGCTGATGAACACCCACTGCCTCGCTGCGCTTATTGTTGAAGAGCAACACGTGATTACACGCGGGATGCAGGACGGTTTACCCACATAAATATACTCCGTATGGATAAATATCAACCTTATGTATTAGCCAGAGCGCATCCTTTGCCGAACACGGTGTTATCGTGGATAACGGGGATGCTACCTGACGGCTTTGCGCTCCCCAGGCTTTCTGCTGCTCTGTTTCTTAACCTTCATTCATCTATTTGATTGATAGCATGCGGCGATAAATTGTATACGCACGGTAAGTAAGTTCAATGGACGAAAATGGCTATTGTGCCGCACGGCATACTGGACTGCGGGGTTATGTCCATAGTTATGACGATGTTATTTTCGAGAGATTACGTTTAATTTGCAGATAACAATGGTAAGGACTCCGCTACACAAATTGTGGTGGATCACATTTTCTCTGCTGAACTCATTAATCTTTTCAACTATTAATCTGGCTAGCTATTTTTTTATCCTGTGATCATTACCCCTACGTGTGCGCAGGTAGGCAAACGATTAAATAGTTCAGTTGAATGATGATGTTACGGGTGTGTACCGAGACATTATGCAAGAGCGCGTTGAGGTATTGTTTAATATTTCCAGCCAGCGTCGCGTATGCCCTTATGCTGTGTTTATCCCTATGTTGAGGTATACATAACGTCCGGATGACACAGGAAGCCTGGGGGCTAATATGGTACACTGCGCTCCGTTTAAAAAACGCATCGATTAGGACTCCTCAGCCAATGGCACAACTTTATTTCTACTACTCAGCAATGAATGCGGGCAAATCGACGGCACTGTTACAGTCGTCGTACAATTACCAGGAGCGGGGGATGCGCACCATCGTTTATACCGCTGAAATAGACGATCGGTTTGGTGCCGGTAAGGTTAGTTCGCGTATCGGCCTCTCATCGCCTGCAAAGCTGTTTAATCAGAACAGCCAGTTGTTTGATGAAATTAACGCTGAGAACGCTCGTGAGGCGGTTAATTGCGTGCTGGTGGATGAATGCCAGTTCCTGACGCGTGAGCAGGTCTACGCGCTCTCTGACGTGGTGGACAATCTGGATATTCCAGTATTGTGCTATGGCCTAAGAACCGATTTCCGTGGTGAACTGTTTAGCGGCAGTCAGTACCTGCTGGCACTCTCTGATAAGCTGGTCGAACTAAAAACGATTTGCTTCTGCGGGCGTAAGGCCAGCATGGTGCTGCGCCTCGATCAAGAAGGGCGTCCCTACAACGAAGGTGAACAGGTGGTGATTGGCGGTAACGAGCGCTATGTCTCTGTTTGTCGTAAGCATTACAAAGAAGCGCTGGAAGAGGGCTCACTGGCCGTTATTCAGGATCAACATCGTCATACCTGCCGCTCCTGTTAATCCCTTCCTGATGCGTTTCCTGCCGTTTTAGAGACGGGCAGGGAACGCGTTGCCTTGTATATACCGTTTATCAGGCATAAAAAAAGCCCCATCAGTGATGGGGCTTGTTCATTTTGCTTTTCAGCCAGAAATTAGCGGATTATTTCTTCGCTTTTTTCTCAGCTTTAGCTGGAGCGGCTTCTTTCTTCTCTTCTACAGCGCCTTCTACGAAATTACGGCCGTAGTAAGTATCCATAAGGATCTGTTTCAGTTCAGAAATCAGTGGGTAACGCGGGTTAGCACCGGTGCACTGGTCATCAAACGCATCTTCAGACAGTTTGTCAACGTGTGCCAGGAAGTCAGCTTCCTGTACGCCAGCTTCACGGATAGACTTAGGAATACCCAGTTCAGCTTTGATCTCTTCCAGCCAGCCCAGCAGTTTTTCGATTTTCGCTGCAGTACGGTCGCCCGGTGCAGACAGACCCAGATGGTCAGCGATTTCAGCGTAGCGACGACGTGCTTGTGGACGGTCGTACTGGCTGAATGCAGTCTGTTTGGTTGGGTTGTCGTTCGCGTTATAACGAATAACGTTGCTGATCAGCAGGGCGTTCGCCAGACCGTGAGGAATGTGGAACTGAGAGCCCAGCTTGTGCGCCATGGAGTGACATACACCCAGGAAGGCGTTCGCAAACGCGATACCTGCGATGGTCGCTGCACTGTGAACGCGCTCACGTGCTACCGGGTTCTTAGAACCTTCGTGGTAGGACGCTGGCAGGTTTTCTTTCAGCAGTTTCAGAGCCTGCAGAGCCTGACCGTCGGAGAACTCGGAAGCCAGTACGGAAACGTAAGCTTCCAGGGCGTGAGTCACCGCATCCAGACCACCGAAAGCACACAGGGACTTCGGCATATCCATAACCAGGTTGGCATCAACAATTGCCATGTCTGGAGTCAGCGCGTAGTCAGCCAGTGGGTATTTCTGGCCAGTTGCGTCGTCGGTTACTACCGCAAACGGCGTCACTTCAGAACCGGTACCGGAAGTGGTGGTGATAGCAACCATTTTCGCTTTCACGCCCATTTTCGGGAACTTGTAGATACGTTTACGGATGTCCATAAAGCGCAGCGCCAGTTCTTCGAAGTGAGTTTCTGGGTGTTCGTACATGACCCACATGATTTTGGCTGCGTCCATCGGGGAACCGCCGCCCAGTGCGATGATCACGTCTGGTTTGAAGGAGTTCGCCAGCTCTGCACCTTTACGAACGATGGTCAGAGTCGGGTCAGCTTCAACTTCGAAGAACACATCAGTTTCAACGCCAGCTGCTTTCAGTACAGAAGTGATCTGGTCTGCGTAGCCATTGTTGAACAGGAAGCGGTCAGTTACGATCAGCGCGCGTTTGTGGCCATCAGTAATCAGCTCATCTAACGCGATTGGCAGTGAGCCACGACGGAAGTAGATAGATTTCGGAAGTTTGTGCCACAACATGTTTTCAGCTCGCTTAGCAACGGTTTTCTTGTTGATCAGGTGCTTAGGACCAACGTTTTCAGAGATGGAGTTACCACCCCATGAACCACAACCCAGAGTCAGGGAAGGTGCGAGTTTGAAGTTGTAGAGGTCACCGATACCACCCTGGGAAGCAGGGGTGTTGATCAGGATACGCGCGGTTTTCATCATCTGACCGAAGTGAGCAACGCGTTCTGGCTGGTTGTCCTGGTCGGTGTACAGGCAAGAGGTATGACCGATACCGCCCATCGCAACCAGTTTTTCAGCTTTCTCAACAGCATCGTTGAAGTCTTTTGCACGATACATCGCCAGAGTTGGAGACAGTTTTTCGTGTGCAAACGGCTCGCTTTCGTCGACAACTTTCACTTCACCAATCAGGATTTTAGTGGTTACCGGAACGGTGAAGCCTGCCAGTTCAGCAATTTTGTATGCTGGCTGACCAACGATAGCGGCGTTCAGCGCGCCATTTTTCAGGATGATGTCCTGAACGGCTTTCAGCTCTTTGCCCTGCAGCATGTAGCCGCCGTGGCTTGCGAAACGTTCGCGAACGGCATCGTAAACGGAGTCAACAACAACAACCGACTGTTCAGAAGCACAGATTACGCCGTTATCGAAGGTTTTAGACATCAGAACAGATGCGACAGCACGTTTGATATCAGCGGTTTCGTCGATAACAACAGGGGTGTTACCTGCGCCTACGCCGATAGCTGGTTTACCGGAGCTGTATGCCGCTTTAACCATGCCTGGACCACCGGTCGCGAGGATCAGGTTGATATCCGGGTGGTGCATCAGTGCGTTAGACAGTTCTACAGACGGTTGGTCAATCCAGCCGATCAGATCTTTTGGTGCGCCAGCAGCGATTGCAGCCTGCAGAACGATATCTGCTGCTTTGTTGGTTGCATCTTTAGCACGTGGGTGCGGAGAGAAGATGATGGCGTTACGCGTCTTCAGGCTGATCAGCGATTTGAAGATAGCGGTAGAAGTTGGGTTAGTGGTCGGTACGATACCGCAGATGATGCCGATTGGTTCAGCAATGGTGATGGTACCGAAAGTGTCGTCTTCAGACAGAACACCACAGGTCTTTTCATCTTTATAGGCGTTGTAGATATATTCTGAAGCGAAGTGGTTTTTGATCACTTTGTCTTCAACAATACCCATGCCCGATTCGGCAACGGCCATTTTTGCGAGAGGGATTCGAGCATCTGCAGCGGCCAGAGCGGCGGCGCGGAAGATTTTGTCAACTTGCTCTTGAGTGAAACTGGCATATTCACGCTGGGCTTTTTTTACGCGCTCTACGAGTGCGTTAAGTTCAGCGACATTAGTAACAGCCATAATGCTCTCCTGATAATGTTAAACTTTTTTAGTGAATCATCTGCTCGACAAGTCAGTATAGACAAATCGCCTGCAGCTGGCGAAAAAGTTAAGGAAACAAGGTGTTATCGACGAACTGATTCACTGATTTACTAAAAGAGCTTCGATTTAGCCAAGGAGCTCACCGTCCAGGATACGCTGTTTTTATGAAGACGTTTCCCTTTCGGTGTAAGCAGATTACCCACTTCTGAGTACGATTTGCATGATCTAAATCAAGTTTAAGCCAAGCTGACACCTTTCAGCATGGCGCTTTTAGCAAATTATAAATGCCGTTAATCAATCGTGAGTAGTTGTGGGCTTAACATTAGCATATTTTATACAACTCGGTAACACTCTGTTTTGTACCCGGTTTTATGGATAATTCAGATGAACCTAAGGCCTAAACAGGGTATTGTCAGCGCAAATTATGGTTTGCCGTTCGTCAACTACTAACTTTTAATGATGCTCTGGGGTTAACGTGATTCAAACGCTGTTTGATTTTCCTATCTTCTTTAAGTTCTTTATCGGCCTGTTTGCGCTGGTCAACCCGGTGGGGCTGATTCCTGTTTTCATCAGTCTGACGAGCAATCAGACGGCGATGGTGCGAAATAAAACCAACCTGACGGCGAGCCTTTCCGTCGCCATCATCCTGCTGACGTCTTTATTCCTTGGCGACCTGATTCTGCAACTGTTCGGGATCTCCATTGATTCCTTCCGTATCGCCGGTGGGATTCTGGTGGTGAGCATCGCGATGTCGATGATCAGCGGCAAGCTAGGAGAGGACAAACAAAATAAGCAGGAGAAATCGGAAACCTCGGTGCGCGAAAGCCTTGGTGTGGTACCGCTCGCTCTGCCGTTGATGGCCGGGCCTGGGGCGATCAGTTCGACCATCGTGTGGGGTACACGCTTCCACTCTCTTCCTTATTTACTCGGCTTCTCGCTGTCCATCGCGCTGTTTGCTTACTGCTGCTGGGGTATTTTCCGTATTTCGCCGTGGTTAGTTCGTATGTTGGGGCAGACGGGGATCAACGTGGTGACGCGTATTATGGGTCTGCTGCTGATGGCGCTGGGCATTGAGTTTATTGTTACCGGCATCAAATCCATCTTTCCCGGTCTGGTCGGTTAATTATGCTGCGGCGGTAGTGGCGCTGTTGTCGCGATTACCGCCGTGACTATTGGAAAAACATATTCTTAAACTTTTGTTGTAATCCATACATAATTAATTTGAATGTTTTAAAAAATTGATTTCAATCAATCAGATACTCCCGCCTCCTGTCTGCTTTCTCAACAACTCACATGTTATTTCTCTCACACCATACTCTGGCGCTTGCTGTTAGATAATTGAAATGATATTAGTAATTTCAGTTTCAACGCAGAGTTATGTGCTAAAAAATAAGCAACTGTTAAATTTTCGTACAAAAAACGCACACCTTTGCAGAACGCATATGTACAGGGCACTGGTTTTCATCTATCTAATTGAAAAATATTGATTTCAGATAGATTGATTTTGCGATTACGCTAGCGGGCAGCGCACAGTATGTTGAGCAAAAGAGAATTGCTTAACAAATTTGCAAATTATATTGGCGGCAGTGATAGGCATTTGGTACTTTCCGGCCTGAGTTATTCGCAAGATAAAATTTTGTAAACGGTAACTGTTTCTGGTTGTAAGCAGTTATTAACGGATAAGAAAAGTTTCCCGACAGGGGGGAAGCTTTTAATGAATCGACGTCAGGTTGCCAATAAGAGCAACCGTAATAAAAAAGTCGGTGATAGCAGCAGTAAAACGACCCGGCAGACGCAAAAATCTCCTGCGCTGTACGGGAACCCGAAACGGGATTAAACAGGCTGGCGTGAGTCAGTAATAATAATGAACGGAGTATCAACACAATGTCCATCATCACAAAAAAAAGCCTGGTTGCGGCAGGCATTCTTACCGCACTGATCGCGGGTAATGTCATGGCTGCAGATGTTCCTGCAGGCGTACAGTTGGCAAGCAAGCAAACGCTGGTTCGTAACAGTGGCGCAGAACCGCAGTCCCTCGATCCGAATAAAATTGAAGGTGTTCCTGAGGCGAATATTAGCCGCGACCTGTTCGAAGGGTTGCTGAATACCTCTCCGAAAGACGGCCACCCGATTCCGGGCGTTGCAGAAAGCTGGGATAATAAAGACTTTAAAGTCTGGACATTCCATCTGCGTAAAGACGCTAAATGGTCTAACGGCCAGCCGGTTACCGCACAAGATTTCGTCTATAGCTGGCAGCGTCTGGTGGATCCGAAAACCGCATCCCCATACGCCAGCTATCCGCAGTACGGTCATATCGTGAACGTTGATGATATCATCGACGGTAAAAAGGCGCCGAGCGAGTTGGGCGTGAAAGCGTTGGATGACCACACGCTGGAAGTCACTCTGAGTGAGCCAGTGCCTTACTTCTATAAACTGCTGGTTAACCCAGCGATGTCTCCGGTCTACAAGCCCGCGATTGAAAAATTTGGCGAAAAATGGACCCAGCCTGGCAATATCGTGACCAACGGTGCATACACCCTGAAAGATTGGGTTGTTAACGAACGTATCGTGATGGAACGTAACCCACAGTACTGGGATAACGCCAAAACCGTCGTTGATGAAGTCACCTGGCTGCCAACGTCTTCCGAAGTTACCTACGTTAACCGCTATCGTAGCGGCGAGCTGGATATGACCTATAACCAGCTGCCGATTGAACTGTTCCAGAAGCTGAAAAAAGAGATCCCGAACGAAGTTCACGTCGATCCGTATCTGTGTACTTATTACTATGAAATTAACAACCAGAAAGCACCGTTTACCGACGCACGTGTTCGTACCGCACTGAAGCTGGGTCTGGATCGCGATATTATCGCCAACAAAGTGAAAGGCCAGGGCGACCTGCCAGCTTATGGTTATACCCCTCCGTATACCGATGGCGCGAAGCTGACCGAACCAGAATGGTTCAAGTGGTCACAGGAAAAACGTAACGAAGAAGGTAAGAAACTGCTGGCCGAAGCGGGTTATACCGCTGATAAGCCGCTGACCTTCAACCTGCTGTACAACACTTCAGATCTGCACAAGAAGCTGGCGATTGCTGCGGCCTCTCTGTGGCGTAAAAACCTGGGCGTAGAAGTGAAGCTGGTGAACCAGGAATGGAAAACCTTCCTCGACACGCGTCACCAGGGGACTTACGACGTTGCGCGCGCCGGCTGGTGTGCGGACTACAACGAACCAACTTCCTTCCTGAACACCATGCTGTCTGGTAGCTCTATGAACACCGCGCACTATAAGAGCGAAGCGTTCGATAAGATCATGGCTGAGTCAGTGAAAGCGTCTAATGAAGAGCAGCGTACTGCCGCGTATGCGAAAGCTGAACAACAGCTGGATAAAGATACCGCGATCGTACCGGTCTATTACTATGTGAACGCCCGTCTGGTGAAACCATGGGTTGGCGGCTATACCGGTAAAGACCCGATGGATAACGTTTATACTAAAGACCTCTACGTTATCAAGCATTAATGGCAATACGTGGGGCGAGTACTGGCTCGCCCCATCGTGTCTTATTTGAGAGCAGTGCAAAGGCACATGCCAGAAGGTACGGGCAATGTTAAAATTTATATTACGCCGCTGTTTGGAAGCGATTCCGACGCTATTTATTCTTATTACTATTTCCTTCTTTATGATGCGCCTTGCGCCGGGAAGCCCGTTTACGGGTGAGCGTACGCTCCCGCCGGAAGTGATGGCCAACATCGAAGCGAAATATCATTTAAACGATCCAATTCTGGTTCAGTACGGTAATTACCTGAAGCAACTTGCTCACGGTGATTTCGGCCCTTCCTTTAAATACAAAGATTATACCGTTAACGATCTGGTGGCGGTGAGCTTCCCGGTATCGGCGAAATTGGGTGCCGCGGCGTTCCTGTTGGCCGTTATATTCGGAGTGACTGCCGGGGTTATTGCGGCGTTAAAACAGAACACCAAATGGGATTACGCGGTAATGGGGGTGGCAATGACCGGGGTGGTCATACCGAGCTTCGTTGTCGCGCCGCTGCTGGTAATGATATTCGCGATCACGCTGCATTGGCTGCCCGGCGGTGGCTGGAACGGCGGGGCGATTCAATTCATGATTCTACCGATGGTGGCGCTTTCTCTGGCCTATATTGCCAGCATTGCGCGTATTACCCGCGGCTCGATGATTGAGGTTTTACACTCCAACTTCATCCGTACCGCACGGGCGAAAGGGTTACCGATGCGCCGGATTATTTTCCGCCATGCGTTAAAACCTGCGCTGTTACCGGTGCTTTCTTATATGGGGCCAGCCTTCGTCGGTATTATTACCGGTTCGATGGTTATCGAGACAATCTACGGTTTACCGGGGATTGGACAGCTGTTCGTTAACGGGGCGCTTAACCGCGATTATTCCCTGGTGTTGAGCCTGACCATTCTGGTTGGCGCACTGACGATCCTGTTTAACGCGGTAGTAGACGTGCTCTACGCCGTGATTGACCCGAAAATCCGTTACTAAGGCTGGAGTTCGCCATGATGTTAAGTAAAAAAAACAGCGAGGCGCTGGAAAACTTCAGCGAGAAGCTGGAAGTTGAAGGGCGTAGCCTCTGGCAGGATGCGCGTCGGCGCTTTATGCACAACCGCGCGGCGGTTGCCAGCCTGGCTGTGCTCGTTGTGATTGCACTGTTCGTGACGCTGGCGCCCATGTTGTCGCAGTTCTCCTACTTCGACACCGATTGGGGCATGATGTCCAACGCGCCGGATATGGCTTCCGGTCACTACTTCGGCACTGACTCCTCCGGGCGTGACCTGCTGGTGCGCGTGGCTATCGGTGGGCGTATCTCCTTAATGGTTGGGATCGCCGCTGCGCTGGTAGCCGTGATTGTCGGCACGTTGTATGGCTCACTGTCCGGTTATCTGGGTGGGAAAGTCGATTCGGTGATGATGCGCCTGCTGGAAATCCTCAACTCCTTCCCGTTCATGTTCTTTGTGATCCTGCTGGTGACGTTCTTTGGGCAAAACATCCTGCTGATCTTCGTGGCTATCGGGATGGTGTCCTGGCTGGATATGGCGCGTATCGTGCGTGGCCAGACCCTCAGCCTGAAGCGCAAAGAGTTTATCGAAGCGGCACAGGTTGGCGGTGTTTCTACCGTCAATATCGTGGTTCGCCATATCGTGCCGAACGTGCTGGGCGTGGTGGTGGTTTACGCCTCGCTGCTGGTGCCGAGCATGATCCTGTTTGAATCCTTCCTGAGCTTCCTCGGACTGGGTACCCAGGAGCCGTTGAGTAGCTGGGGTGCGTTATTAAGCGATGGCGCGAACTCAATGGAAGTATCGCCGTGGCTGCTGCTGTTCCCGGCTGGGTTCCTGGTTGTGACCCTGTTCTGTTTTAACTTTATCGGCGATGGCCTGCGTGATGCCCTCGACCCGAAAGACCGTTAAGGAGAGTTGCCATGAGCACAATTGAAACGGCAACGGCATCTGAGCGGTTGCTTAGCGTTAAAGATCTGCGCGTCACCTTTAAAACCCCGGACGGTGACGTGACCGCCGTGAACGATCTCAACTTCAGCCTGCGTGCGGGTGAAACGCTGGGTATCGTTGGTGAGTCTGGTTCCGGTAAGTCGCAGACTGCGTTTGCGCTGATGGGGCTGCTGGCCAGCAACGGGCGCATTGGCGGTTCGGCGCTGTTTAACGGCAAAGAGATCCTTAACCTGCCCGAGCATCAGTTGAACAAGTTGCGCGCCGAACAGATTTCGATGATTTTCCAGGACCCAATGACCTCACTGAACCCGTATATGCGCGTCGGCGAGCAGTTAATGGAAGTCCTGATGCTGCATAAAGGCATGGGTAAGGCCGAAGCATTTGAAGAGTCGGTCAGAATGCTGGACGCGGTTAAAATGCCGGAAGCGCGTAAGCGCATGAAGATGTATCCGCACGAGTTCTCCGGCGGGATGCGTCAGCGCGTGATGATCGCCATGGCGCTACTTTGCCGGCCAAAACTGTTGATTGCCGATGAACCAACTACCGCGCTGGACGTGACCGTTCAGGCGCAAATTATGACCCTGTTGAACGAGTTGAAGCGCGAGTTCAATACGGCGATTATCATGATCACCCACGATCTGGGCGTTGTTGCCGGGATCTGCGATAAGGTGCTGGTGATGTACGCCGGGCGGACCATGGAATACGGTAAGGCGCGCGATGTGTTCTATCAGCCTGCTCATCCGTATTCTATTGGTTTGCTGAATGCCGTTCCACGTCTTGATGCCGAGGGTGAGTCGTTGCTGACTATCCCAGGTAACCCACCGAACCTGCTGCGTTTGCCGACCGGTTGCCCGTTCCAGCCTCGCTGTCCACATGCGATGGAGGCCTGCAATAGTGCGCCGCCGCTGGAAGAGTTTGCGCCGGGCCGTTTACGTGCCTGCTTTAGAAACGTGGGGGAACTGGTATGAGCGCCGTGACTGACGAAAGAAAAGTGTTGCTCGAAATCGCGGACTTAAAGGTCCACTTCGAGATCAAAGATGGGAAACAGTGGTTCTGGCAGCCGCCAAAAACGCTGAAAGCAGTCGATGGCGTGACCCTGCGTCTGTATGAAGGTGAAACGCTGGGCGTGGTAGGCGAGTCTGGCTGCGGGAAGTCAACCTTCGCGCGCGCCATTATCGGTCTGGTGAAGGCAACGGAAGGCAAAGTGGCCTGGCTTGGCAAAGATCTGCTGGGGATGAAACCGGACGAGTGGCGCGCCGTGCGCAGTGATATCCAGATGATTTTCCAGGATCCGCTGGCCTCGTTGAACCCGCGTATGACCATCGGCGAAATCATCGCTGAGCCGCTGCGCACCTACTATCCGCAGATGCCCCGTCAGGAAGTGCGCGATAAAGTGAAAACCATGATGATGAAGGTGGGTCTGCTGCCGAACCTCGTCAACCGTTATCCGCATGAGTTTTCCGGTGGTCAGTGCCAGCGTATCGGTATTGCCCGCGCGCTGATCCTCGAACCAAAGCTGATCATCTGTGATGAGCCGGTGTCGGCGCTGGACGTATCAATCCAGGCGCAGGTGGTGAACCTGCTGCAGCAACTGCAACGTGAGATGGGGTTGTCGCTTATCTTTATCGCCCACGATCTTGCGGTGGTGAAGCATATCTCTGACCGCGTACTGGTGATGTATCTGGGGCATGCGGTGGAGCTTGGTACCTACGATGAGGTGTACAACAATCCGCTTCATCCATATACCAGGGCGCTGATGTCCGCGGTGCCGGTGCCTGACCCGGATCTGGAGCAGAACAAAACCATTCAACTGCTGGAAGGGGAACTGCCGTCGCCGATTAACCCGCCGTCAGGCTGCGTATTCCGTACGCGCTGTCCGTTGGCAGGACCAGAATGTGCGAAAACGCGTCCACTTCTGGAAGGGAGTTTCCGCCACGCGGTTTCCTGTCTCAAGGTTGACCCGTTATAATCGTCAGGGCTGGCAAGTTGCCAGCCCTTTTATTTTGACGAGGAGATAACGTGGTGGCTATTAGCGCTTTGCGCCATCGTCTTTATCATTTCTTATTCGATCAACGTACGCGCACCGGACGACGGTTTGAAGCGCTGTGCGGACTGTTTGCGCTCTTAAGCGTTATCGTTATTTTTATCGAATCAGGGATTGGCACAACCTACCATCTGACCTTCGACGAATGGCATGCATTCATGCTGCTGGAAGTCGGATTTACCCTTATGTTTACCCTGGAATACCTTCTGCGGGTGTGCTGCTGGCCAAAACCGGCGCGCTACGTTTTCAGCTTCTGGGGATTTATCGATCTCGCGACTATTCTGCCGCTGTACGTTATTTTACTGTGGCCAGAGATTGGTGTGGAGTATCTGTTCGCCTGGCGAGCGATGCGTGTGATTCGCGTATTACGTATTCTGAAGCTACTGCGCTTGATGCCTGCGCTGAACAGTTTGTGGAGCGCTATCGTTAATTCGCGGCATCAACTGATTCTGTTCTACGCCTTTATTGGCATTGTCATGGTTGTCGCGGGCGCGCTGATGTACGGCATAGAAGGGCCGGTTAACGGCTTTACCACGCTGAGTACTTCAGTGTATTGGGCGATTGTCACGGTGACGACGGTAGGCTATGGCGATATTACGCCGCATACCGCACCAGGCAGAACGGTGGCCTCGATTCTTATCTTAATCGGTTACTCTGTCATTGCTATCCCAACCGGGATTATTACTGCGCAGATGACCGCAGAGTTTCAAAAACGCCGCCATGAACGTGTGTGTCCGCACTGCAAACAGCGAGACCACGATCCGAAAGCGCGTTACTGCAACGGATGTGGAACAGCGCTTCCCCGTGAGCTTGGGGCATAAAAAAGGGCAGCGTTACGCTGCCCTTTGATCAACATTTCACTTATTCGCGCCACAGAATATGGCAGAGCTTGTGATCTTTTTCGCGGCACAGCAGAACGCGCGCGAAGATATCGTTCAGTTCGCCGCCGTCGGTGTCTGCCAGACCAATAACCACTTCCGCAAAGAAGTCCGGGTTCAGGTCATAATCAACGTGTTCCTGCCAGTCTTCCGCCGGATCGAACAGTTCGGCGCCGCCGCGCTCTTCAAACTGCAGGTTGAACAGAAGGACATCGGCGGGGTCGAGATTATCGACCGCCAGCTCGAGGAAAATGTCGTAAGCCTGCTCGAGCGTTTCGTCTTCGGTAAGACGATTATTTAAATCCATATCCATGATGGCTACCTGTTGAGTTCTGTTGGGCACGTTTTACAGCAACGGACTGAAGAAGTAAAACAGACGTTCGGCAATACGGTGCCAGAAGGGACGTTTAACCCATAACCGCGCATCCAGTAACCGGGAACGGGAAATGTAGTCGTCCTGCACGGAGGCTAAATCGGCGCCGAATCCGGCATCATCAATCACCAGCGTGATCTCGAAATTGAGCCACAGGCTGCGCATATCAAGATTAACGGTGCCGACCAGGCTCAGTTCCCCATCGACCAGCACGCTCTTGGTGTGCAGCAGTCCACCTTCAAATTGATAAATTTTCACCCCCGCAGCCAGCAGTTCGGTAAAGAAGGCGCGGCTTGCCCAACCCACCAGCACCGAATCGTTCTTACGCGGCAGAATAATGCTGACATCAACCCCACGCTGAGCCGCAGTGCAGATGGCATGTAGCAGGTCTTCGCTCGGGACGAAGTAGGGGGTGGTCATGATCAGATACTCACGGGCAGAGTATGCCGCCGTCAGCAATGCCTGGTGAATCAAATCTTCCGGGAAGCCCGGGCCGGAGGCGATGGTCTGGATGGTGTGCCCGCTGGCCTCTTCAAACGGCATAATGTTGAGGTCTGGAGTCGGCGGTAAAATGCGCTTGCCGGTTTCTATCTCCCAGTCACAGGAGTAGACAATCCCCATGCCGGTAGCAATAGGGCCTTCCATTCGCGCCATCAAATCAATCCACTGACCGACGCCAGAATCCTGTTTAAAGAAGCGCGGGTCGACCATGTTCATACTGCCGGTGTAGGCAATATAGTTATCAATCATGATCATTTTGCGATGCTGGCGTAAGTCCATACGGCGCAGGAAAACACGCATCAGGTTAACTTTGAGGGCTTCCACCACTTCGATGCCAGCATTGCGCATCATCGCGGCCCACGGGCTGCGGAAAAACGCCACGCTGCCAGCAGAGTCGAGCATCAGGCGGCAGTGCACGCCGCGTCGCGCAGCAGCCATCAGCGACTCGGCAACCTGATCGGCCATGCCGCCGGGCTGCCAGATATAGAACACCATCTCAATATTATGCCGTGCGAGCTGAATATCACGGATGATGGCCTGCATCACATCATCGGATTCCGTTAACAGCTGTAGCTGATTGCCCTTAAGGCCAGCAATGCCCTGGCGGCGTTCGCACAGTTTGAACAGTGAAGAGGCGACCTGACTGTTGTCCTCGGCAAAAATATGTTTGCAGGCTTTGAGGTCGTTAAGCCATTTCGCCGTTGATGGCCACATTGCGCGGGCGCGTTCGGCGCGGCGTTTACCGAGATGGAGCTCACCTAAAGAGAGGTAGGCGATGATCCCAACCAGCGGCAGGATATAGATAACCAGCAGCCAGGCCATCGCTGAGGGCACGGCGCGGCGCTTCATTAAAATACGTAGCGTTACCCCGGCTATCAACAACCAATACCCCAAAATTGCCATCCAACTCACTACGGTGTAGACGGTTGTCATATGTCGAAAATCCTTTTGAATGCCAGTTGTTAAGAGTTTACGCATCAGGAGGCGTCTGGCAAATAAAAACACCATGAGAAAGCGCTGGTCAGCACTAAGCGAGGGGCTATAATGGTCCGTCTTTTTTTGAAAGAGCGTTAGAAATGAAGCGTAGTAGACCGGAAGTGGGGCGTTGGCGGATGCTGAGACAAGCGAGCCGTCGTAAGTCGCGTTGGCTGGAAGCTCAGTCGCGTCGCAATATGCGTATCCACTCCATCAGAAAGTGCCTTGTCGGTCGGCAGCGCAATTGCCTGCTGTTCGCCATCTACGATCTCTGATGATATAAAAAGGGCACCGTCAGGGTGCCCTCAGTTTTTAAGCAGGTGCCAGCCTGCTTTTGTCAAAATACTTTCTTGTAAGGTTTTACTGAAACCTGCTGATATACACCCGCGGCAACGTACGGGTCATCCTGCGCCCATGACTGCGCGGCTTCCAGTGATTCAAATTCAGCAATAACCGTCGAACCGCTGAAACCGGCGGCGCCCGGATCGTTGCTATCAACGGCAGGCATCGGGCCAGCGGTCAGCAGACGGCCTTCGTCGTGCAGAAGCTGCAGGCGAGCGAGGTGGGCAGGGCGTACGGAAAGACGTTTTTCAAGAGAGTCGGCGATATCCTGGGCATAGATGACGTAAAGCACGGGCGGAACTCCTGTTTAAATAATTTGCGAATTACGGTAAGGGAAAGCGCCAGCGACTGCAATGCAAAGTTTTAGCGGCGTGAAAAGTTGTGTTTTGGCGGGGGTTTTTTAGGCAGGAAGGGGAAAAAATTGATCGAAGATAAGATGTCTTATTGAATATGATTGTCATTTGCATTTAAAATCAGGGTCTCATTTTTCAACTGTAACGACTATGACTGCAATGACCCTTGATTTACCTCGCCGCTTTCCGTGGCCGACGTTACTCTCTGTTGGTATTCACGGTGCCGTCGTCGCTGGTCTGCTTTATACCTCGGTACATCAGGTTATTGAACTGCCCGCACCCGCTCAGCCGATTACCATTACCATGGTCGCGCCTGCCGATTTAGAGCCGCCACAGGCGGTGGTTCAGCCACAACCGGTCGTCGAGCCTGAACCCGAGCCAGAGCCGGAACCGATCCCTGAAGTACCGCAGGCCCCGGTCGTTATTCATAAACCGAAGCCTAAGCCGAAACCTAAACCGAAGCCGGTGAAAAAGGTCGAGCAGCCGAAACCGGAAGTTAAGCCGGTTGAACAGCGTCCGCTTTCTACCGTGAACAACGATGCGCCGCCAGCACGTTCCGTTGCTAACAATCTGCCGGGGGCAAGTGCGCCTTCGGTGAATACGCCAACGGGCCCACGTGCGTTGAATCGTCCGCAGCCGGGTTACCCAACGCGTGCGCAGGCATTACGTATTGAAGGCAAGGTGCGGGTGAAGTTTGACGTGACCGCCGATGGCCGCGTTGAAAACGTAGAAATTCTCTCCGCTCAGCCATCTAACATGTTTGAACGTGACGTGAAAACGGCGATGCGTAAATGGCGCTACGAATCCGGTAAGCCGGGAACGGGGCTGATTATGAATATTGAGTTCCGCCTGAAGGGCGTACAGATGAACTAAAGCAAAGCCCCCGAAAGGGGGCTTTGTCGTTATACGGCAAGGACGTTATCCAGCGCCTTTTGCGCGATAACCAGATGTTGCCCACCAAACAGAATGGCACGGTTAATGAGGGTATACAGCTGATACACCGGCTGGCGTTCAAGGAAATCGGCCGGCAGCGGCGAGACGGACTGATAGCCATCGTAGATTTGCGGCGGCTGGTCAGGATGTAGCGGCAGCATGGCAAGGTCGCACTCGCGGTCTCCCCAATAACAGGCTGGGTCGAAAATATACGGCCCGTTTGGCCCCAGCGCGCAGTTGTTTGACCACAAATCACCGTGTAGTAAGGAAGGCTGCGGCTGGTGGGAACTCAGGCGCTGCTGAACGTGGTCGACTATCGCATCGATATCACCAAACTCCATGCCTTTTTCTGCTGCTAATTCCAGCTGCCAGCCAATACGCTGCTCGGCGAAAAAGTTAGACCAGCGCCGTTGCCAGGCATTGGGCTGCGGGGTGGTGGACAGATCGTTGTCGAAGTCGAGACCAAACTGCGGCTGATCGCTCCATTCGTGCAGACGGGCCAACTGTTGCCCCAGCAAGAAAGCATTATGCGCATCCAGCGGACGCGGTGGGAGATACTCCATGACCAGGAAGCTATAGTCGCGATCGGTGCCGACGACGAAAACTTCAGGAACGGCCACAGTTTTGCTGCGAGAGAGCAGCTCAAGCTGATCGGCCTCCGCGGTAAAAATGGGCAGTAATTCTCGTTCATCGCATTTGACGAAAAAATCTCGACCCGCATAGCGCATATGCCATGCGGCATGGATCTCTCCGCCGGGCAGTTCAGTACGCTGATCGATTTCGCCACTTCCAAGTTGCTCGCCTAACAGGTTACTGATCGCTTGCCACATGATGTCTCTCCCCATGTTTTCTGCCATATCATAAGGTTAGCGCATAAAGACCGGGTAAAAATACGAGCCAGACCGCACAACGGGTAAAAAGAGTGTAGAAAGCAGAGGCAAGGTCGTATGCCTTCTGCGACAAACGCATGATGGCTCACCCGTGGCAATGGCTGGTTCAACCATCGCGATGCACACCATTGTTAACAATGGAGTTTTGTTAGCATAGCCGATAACGGCAATTTCGCGACTCGCGGCGGGCTCCGCGAGTCCGATTTTTGAACATTTAGTGCTGTTGCAGATAATCGTAGATTTTTTGGGTATTTTCCCGTGAGCACAGGCGAGTGCCCTGGTTGATCGTGGCTGCGCTGCCTGCGGCAACCCCAAAGCGAACCATCTCTTCAAGACTGGCGTGCTCGGCGAGTTTCAGGGTCATCGCGCCGACCATGCTATCCCCCGCACCCACGGTGCTCTGGCTTTTAATTGGCGGGGGAACGACCTGCACGCAGAGTTGTTCATCCACTGCCAACGCCCCCTGTGCCCCCAATGACACCACCACCCGACGCGCTTTACCGCTGCGGACAATCTCCTGCGCAGCATTGCGGACGTCATCAGGCTGTATAAGTTCGCGCTGGACCAGCGCACTCAGCTCTTTCTGATTCGGTTTAACCAGCTCGATTTGGCCAATGGCTAACGCGGCGGTCAACGCATCACCAGAGCTATCGATAACGCAGCGCAGCCCATGGTGTTGAACCGCTTTAATGAGCGTTGTGAACTGCTCCAGGGAAACGCCGGGCGGCAGGCTGCCGCTGATAACCAGCAAAGAGCCTGGTGCAATCTGCAGGACCTTTTGCTGAATTTGTTGCAGTTCATCTTCGTTGAGCGTGGCACCGGGCATGACAAAGCGATACTGCTCGCCGCTGGCATTGACGTGGACGTGAAGGTTCTGGCGGGTCCATTCGTGCGCATTGATACTTTCAACGGGAACATTTTCCTGCTGGAGCAGGGCGACCAGGTGCTCGCCGGTGGCACCACCGGCAGGGAAGATGGCGGTAGCTCGGCCTCCGAGAAAGGTAATTGCGCGGGCAACGTTAATGCCGCCGCCGCCGGGCTCAAACACAGGGGAACTGCAACGCAGTTTACCTTCCGGATAGATTTGTGGCGTTTGGGTGGCGCTGTCGAGTGAAGGGGCGAGCGTCAGCGTGTAGATCTGGACCATAGCGATAACCTCCCTTTATGAGCCAGAAGACGGCTCTGAACACAATTGGGTTTAAGTCTGGCACTGGTTCATCGATAAGGAAAGTAACAATGGACTGATTTTTATAGAAAAATGTAAAGAAGCCGTCGTTTTTTATTATGAAATAAAACGTGCTTTGAGAGGGCTCTTATTCAAAAAATGAAAGAAGAATAGATTGCTATGTTATACGTGCCTTTTTATAATTTGTTGCCTTTCTACGGACCACCCCATCGTTGATCCTCGCGAAAGTTTCCCGGGACGGAATCGTCTCCTATTTTGTTGTATGGACCTTTAATAAATGAAGCTTTTGAAGACAGTACCGGTAGCGGTTGTGCTGCTGGGGGGCGTGTTTGCGTCTATGTATGCAACCGCCAGTGATACCGTTTTTACTGTCATGGATGACCCAACTACCGCTAAGAAGCCTTTTGAAGGCAACGTCAATGCGGGCTATCTCTCGCAGGCTGGCAACACCAAAAGTACGTCAGCAACCGCAGATTCCACGCTCACATGGTACGGTAGCGAGACGGCATGGTCCTTATGGGGCGCAGCCAGCAACACCTCTGCAAATGATGAACGTTCTTCCGAGAAATACTCCGTCGGTGGTCGTAGCCGTTACAACATGACACACGAAGACTACCTGTTTGGTCAGGCTAGCTGGTTAACCGATCGCTATAATGGTTACCATGAACGTGACGTGTTTACGGCAGGTTATGGTCGTCAGTTCCTGAACGGGCCAATCCACAGCTTCCGTTTTGAATTCGGTCCTGGTGTTCGCTATGACGAATATACCGATGGCAATACGGAAACCCAGCCGCTGGGCTATGCTGCCACGACCTACGCCTGGCAGATGACCGACACGGCTAAATTCACACAGGGTGTTTCCGTCCTTGGGGCAGATGATACCACCGTGAACTCAGAAACCGCGCTGAACGTTGCTATTAATGCACACTTTGGTTTGAAAGTGGCTTACAACGTGACCTGGAACTCTGAGCCACCGGCAACGGCGCCGAATCATACCGACCGCCGTACATCGCTGACCCTGGGTTACACGATGTAATCATTTACAGGCTGGGGAATTCCTGGCCTGTATTTTCAATTTATCGTTTTGTGTTATTATTAAAAACAACCGCTGTTTTATTTTATTAAAAATACAAGTCCTTCATAATATCTCCATAATCGGCCTTTCTGACATATATATTCAATAAATTTGACACGAATAGCTAAATATTTTGACTAGGCAAAAGTGTGATCTGGATCTAGACTATGTTCAAGGGCGGAATGATGCCTTAGCGTTCTAAAGTCTTAATCAAGTCAGAGAATAAACATTATGAAAAATATCAAAATCGCATCTGCAGCTATTTTGCTGTCAGCACTCTCTTTCGGCGTATTTGCTGCCGAACCAGTAACTCAACCTGCCAGTTCTACAAACACCACTACCGCACAGCACATCGGTATCTCCAATGCGCACGACGTTGAAGCGGGCTCTAACATGGCGCCTGGCTCACAGTCTACCGGTCAGTCTATGGATGACGCATTTAACGTACACACCCTGGTTGCGGGCGGCTGGTCCTAATATTTCTGTGCTGTAATAATTTGATTTTCGTTCAGTTATTAATACCGGCAGAGAAAACCGGGTAGAGTGGTACCGGTTTTTCTTGCTGCTATTTATTTTAAATTCAAATTTCAGTTTTTGTATTTTACATGTAAATCTGTATTGGATTTAGCCGCACATATTGTCAATTAATCTGCGTTAACAGCATTTTCTGTATATATTTTAATGTGCTGGACAGCATGTTAAATTGACTTCAATGCCTCACGTTATTAACCGTAACGTCCTCGTCATTATCCCCAGATCATCGCCGCCCATCGGAGCAGAAGCATTGCGCCGCAGATAGCGATCAGTACCAGTACCATTTTCCAGTGTTTTTTCGCGAATCGATGTGATGGCATTTTCTGTCTCTATGTCATTAAGATTAAACGTAGTGTATCAGAATTGTTGGTAAAGATAGCACTGTGTACCCCGGAGGGTAATTGCGGCTTTTATCATGTCCTGATGATGTGTAAACTAACCCACGGTGTTATCGGCAGGCGGATGCAGCTGGAGCAGGGTACATAATTTGTACACACTCCTCATTTTTTGCAGAGTGAAGCAGAAATCAATCCATAACCTGTTGATAAATTTAATCATATAGTTTTGTATGTGCTCTTTCGTGTGGGGCACCACTGCAAATAAGGACATTAAATGCCTGTAATTACTCTTCCTGATGGCAGCCAACGCCATTACGACCACGCCGTTAGCCCAATGGATGTTGCTCTGGACATCGGTCCTGGCCTGGCAAAAGCCACCATCGCTGGGCGCGTAAACGGTGAGCTGGTTGACGCTTCCGATCTGATTGAAAACGATTCCACCCTGTCTCTCATCACCGCAAAAGATGAAGACGGTCTGGAAATCATTCGTCACTCCTGTGCCCACCTGCTTGGTCATGCGATCAAACAGCTTTGGCCAAACACTAAAATGGCTATCGGCCCGGTGATTGACAACGGTTTCTATTATGACGTTGATCTTGACCATACGCTGACCCAGGAAGACATCGACGCGCTCGAAAAACGTATGCATGAGCTCGCCGAGAAAAACTACGATGTCATCAAGAAGAAGGTGAGCTGGCATGAAGCCCGCGAAACTTTCGTCAAACGTGGTGAGAACTATAAAGTTTCCATCCTGGATGAAAACATCGCGCATGATGACAAGCCTGGCTTGTATCATCACGAAGAATACGTCGACATGTGCCGTGGTCCGCACGTGCCGAATATGCGTTTCTGTCACTACTTCAAGCTGATGAAAACCGCCGGTGCCTACTGGCGCGGCGACAGCAACAACAAGATGCTGCAGCGTATCTACGGTACTGCATGGACGGACAAAAAAGCCCTCAATGCCTACCTGCAGCGTCTGGAAGAAGCGTCAAAACGCGATCACCGTAAAATCGGTAAGCAGCTCGACCTGTATCATATGCAGGAAGAGGCGCCGGGTATGGTGTTCTGGCATAACGATGGCTGGACTATCTTCCGTGAACTGGAAACTTTCGTTCGCTCCAAGCTGAAAGAGTACCAGTATCAGGAAGTGAAAGGCCCGTTCATGATGGACCGTGTGCTGTGGGAAAAAACCGGCCACTGGGACAACTACAAAGATGCAATGTTCACCACCTCTTCAGAGAACCGTGAATACTGCATCAAGCCAATGAACTGCCCAGGCCACGTTCAGATCTTCAACCAGGGTCTGAAATCCTACCGCGACCTGCCGCTGCGTATGGCGGAGTTCGGTAGCTGCCACCGTAATGAACCGTCAGGCGCACTGCATGGCTTAATGCGTGTACGCGGCTTCACTCAGGATGACGCCCATATCTTCTGTACGGAAGAGCAGGTGCGTGATGAAGTGAACGCATGCATTCGTTTAGTCTATGATATGTACAGCACTTTCGGTTTCGAAAAAATCGTGGTCAAACTTTCAACGCGTCCGGAAAAACGTATCGGTAGCGATGAAATGTGGGACCGTGCTGAAGCGGATCTGGCGGTTGCGCTGGAAGAAAACAACATCCCGTTTGAATATCAACTGGGTGAAGGCGCATTCTACGGTCCGAAAATTGAATTTACCCTGTATGACTGCCTCGATCGTGCATGGCAGTGCGGTACTGTACAGCTGGACTTCTCTCTGCCGTCTCGTCTGAGCGCCTCTTATGTAGGCGAGAACAACGAGCGTCAGGTACCGGTGATGATTCACCGCGCAATTCTGGGGTCTCTGGAACGCTTTATTGGCATCCTGACCGAAGAGTTCGCTGGTTTCTTCCCAACATGGCTTGCTCCCGTGCAGGTTGTGGTGATGAATATCACTGATTCTCAGTCTGAATACGTTAACGAATTGACCCGCAAACTACAAAATGCAGGCATTCGTGTAAAAGCGGACTTGAGAAATGAGAAGATTGGCTTTAAAATCCGCGAGCACACTTTACGTCGTGTCCCTTATATGTTGGTCTGCGGTGACAAAGAGGTGGAAGCTGGCAAAGTTGCCGTTCGCACCCGCCGTGGTAAAGACCTGGGCAGCCTGGACGTAAGTGAAGTGATTGAGAAGCTGCAACAAGAGATTCGCAGCCGCAGTCTTCAACAACTGGAGGAATAAGGTATTAAAGGCGGAAAACGAGTTCAAACGGCACGTCCGAATCGTATCAATGGCGAGATTCGCGCCCTGGAAGTTCGCTTGACAGGTCTGGAAGGCGAAGCTTTGGGTATTGTGAGTCTGAGAGAAGCTATCGAAAAGGCTGAAGAGGCCGGAGTAGATTTAGTTGAAATCAGCCCTAACGCCGAACCGCCAGTTTGTCGTATCATGGACTACGGCAAGTTCCTTTATGAAAAGAGTAAGTCTTCTAAGGAACAGAAGAAGAAGCAAAAAGTTATCCAGGTTAAGGAAATTAAATTCCGTCCTGGGACCGATGATGGCGATTACCAGGTAAAACTCCGCAGCCTGGTTCGCTTTCTCGAAGATGGCGATAAGGCTAAGATCACACTGCGTTTCCGCGGTCGTGAAATGGCCCACCAGCAGATCGGTATGGAAGTGCTTACGCGCGTCCGTGACGATCTGAGTGAACTGGCAGTAGTCGAATCCTTCCCAACGAAGATAGAAGGCCGCCAGATGATCATGGTGCTCGCTCCTAAGAAGAAACAGTAAGGCCTTCAAGTAGCGATGTCGGTGGAGCCTTAGGGCTTCACTGATGTTGTTCGCCTACGTTTCGTTTATTAACAATGCGAAGTGGAAGTTATTAAGATGCCTAAAATTAAGACCGTACGCGGTGCTGCTAAGCGCTTCAAAAAAACCGGTGGTGGTGGATTTAAGCGTAAGCACGCAAACCTGCGTCATATTCTGACCAAAAAATCTACTAAACGTAAACGTCACCTGCGTCCAAAAGGCCTCGTGTCTAAAGGCGATCTGGGTCTGGTTATCGCGTGCCTGCCGTACGCATAAGCCGTTAACGTTTAATTTTTTTTACTAAGAATATAGATACAGGAGAGCTCACATGGCTCGCGTAAAACGTGGTGTAATTGCTCGTGCACGTCACAAAAAAATTCTGAAACAAGCTAAAGGCTACTATGGTGCGCGTTCTCGCGTATACCGCGTTGCCTTCCAGGCTGTTATCAAAGCTGGTCAGTACGCTTACCGTGACCGTCGTCAACGTAAACGTCAGTTCCGTCAGCTGTGGATTGCACGTATCAATGCAGCAGCACGTCAGAACGGTATTTCTTACAGCAAATTCATCAACGGCCTGAAAAAAGCCTCTGTTGAAATCGACCGTAAGATCCTGGCTGACATCGCAGTATTCGACAAAGTAGCGTTCACCGCTCTGGTCGAAAAAGCGAAAGCAGCACTGGCATAAGCCAGTTGGAAGAGGGAGCTAGTCTCCCTCTTTTCATTTTAACCGTATCAATGCATTGACATTTATCAGCGTAGACCTTTCAATAAAGACTCTACGGTTATTACCACACAAGGTAACGCAAGCATGAATGCTGCTATTTTCCGCTTCTTCTTTTACTTTAGCACCTGAACTCAGGAGGCTTGCGCGTGAAAGAAGAAACGAAAAATCAGCGCCAATAAGCCTCCGGATGGAGGCTTTTTTTGTATCTGAATTCGAGATTAAGTCCACCAAACCGGTGTCTGCACCGACATAATGAGGAAAACCATGTCACATCTCGCAGAGCTGGTTGCCAGTGCCAAGGCAGCCATTAACCAGGCTTCAGATGTTGCCGCGTTAGACAATGTCCGCGTCGAATATCTGGGTAAGAAAGGGCACTTGACCCTTCAGATGACCACACTGCGTGAACTGCCGCCAGAAGAGCGTCCAGCAGCGGGTGCCGTTATCAACGAAGCGAAAGAGCAGGTGCAGCAGGCACTGAACGCGCGTAAAGCCGATCTGGAAAACGCCGTACTGAACGCCCGTCTGGCCGCAGAGACCATCGACATCTCCCTGCCGGGGCGTCGTATTGAAAACGGTGGTTTACACCCGGTGACTCGCACCATCGACCGTATTGAAAGTTTCTTCGGTGAGCTCGGCTTTACCGTGGCGACGGGTCCGGAAATTGAAGATGACTATCACAACTTCGATGCGCTGAATATTCCCGCACACCACCCGGCACGCGCTGACCACGACACTTTCTGGTTTGATGCTACCCGTCTGCTGCGTACGCAGACCTCCGGCGTACAGATCCGCACCATGAAGGATCAGGAACCGCCAATCCGTATTATTGCGCCGGGCCGCGTATATCGTAACGACTACGATCAGACGCACACCCCAATGTTCCATCAGATGGAAGGCCTGATTGTTGATAAGAACATCAGCTTCACCAATCTGAAGGGTACGATTCACGACTTCCTGCGTAACTTCTTTGAAGAAGATCTGCAGATTCGTTTCCGTCCGTCCTACTTCCCGTTCACCGAACCTTCCGCTGAAGTGGATGTGATGGGCAAAAACGGTAAATGGCTGGAAGTTCTGGGCTGCGGCATGGTGCACCCGAACGTCCTGCGTAACGTTGGTATCGATCCGGAAGTTTATTCCGGCTTCGCCTTCGGCATGGGCATGGAGCGCCTGACCATGCTGCGTTACGGCGTCACCGACTTACGTGCATTCTTCGAAAACGATCTGCGTTTCCTCAAACAGTTTAAATAAGGGCAGGATAAAACAATGAAATTCAGTGAACTGTGGTTACGCGAATGGGTGAATCCGGCGATTGATAGCGAAGCGCTGTCGGGTCAAATCACGATGGCTGGCCTGGAAGTGGACGGCGTAGAAGCCGTTGCTGGTAGCTTCAACGGCGTGGTTGTCGGTGAAGTGGTTGAGTGCGGTCAGCACCCAAATGCAGACAAACTGCGCGTGACGAAAGTGAACGTAGGCGGAGAACGTCTGCTGGATATCGTCTGCGGCGCGCCAAACTGCCGCCAGGGCCTTAAGGTTGCTGTGGCGACCATCGGTGCCGTACTGCCAGGTGACTTCAAAATTAAAGCCGCTAAGCTGCGCGGTGAGCCGTCTGAAGGGATGCTGTGCTCGTTCTCTGAGCTGGGTATTTCCGACGACCATAGCGGTATTATCGAACTGCCGGCCGATGCGCCGCTGGGTACCGATATCCGTGAATACCTGAAGCTTGATGACAACACCATTGAAATCAGCGTGACCCCGAACCGCGCCGACTGCTTAGGCATTATCGGTGTTGCGCGTGATGTTGCTGTGCTGAACAAGCTGCCGCTGAACGAGCCGGAAATCAACGCCGTTGCCGCTACCGTTGCCGACGTGCTGCCGATTCAGGTCGATGCTGCCGACGCGTGCCCTCGCTACCTGGGCCGCGTGGTTAAAGGCATCAATGTTAAAGCGCCAACCCCGCTGTGGATGAAAGAAAAGCTGCGTCGCTGCGGTATTCGTTCCATCGATGCAGTTGTTGATATCACCAACTACGTCCTGCTTGAACTGGGCCAGCCAATGCATGCGTTCGATAAAGATCGCATTGAAGGTGGCATCGTTGTGCGTATGGCAAAAGAGGGTGAAACCCTGGTTCTGCTCGACGGCACCGAAGCGAAGCTGAACGCCGATACCCTGGTGATTGCCGACCATAACAAAGCGCTGGCGATGGCGGGTATCTTTGGCGGTGAGCACTCCGGTGTGAACGATGAAACGCAAAACGTGCTGCTGGAATCCGCATTCTTCAGCCCACTGTCTATTACCGGCCGTGCTCGCCGCCATGGCCTGCATACCGATGCGTCTCACCGTTACGAGCGCGGCGTTGACCCGGTACTGCAGTACAAAGCGATTGAACGTGCTACCGGCCTGCTCCTCGAGATCTGTGGCGGTGAAGCGGGTCCAATCATCGATGTGACTAACGACGCTACGCTGCCGAAGCGTGCGACCATCACGCTGCGCCGCAGCAAGCTGGATCGCCTGATTGGTCATCATATTGCTGATGAGCTGGTCACCGACATTCTGACCCGTCTGGGCTGCAACGTGACCGTGGGTAACGACGAATGGCAGGCTGTTGCTCCGACCTGGCGCTTCGACATGGAAATTGAAGAAGACCTGATCGAAGAAGTGGCCCGTGTTTATGGCTATAACAGCATCCCGAACGAGCCGGTACAGGCTGGTCTGGTGATGGGCAGCCATAAAGAAGCTAACCTGCCACTGAAGCGTGTGAAAACCATGCTCAACGACAAAGGCTATCAGGAAGTGATTACCTATAGCTTCGTGGATCCGAAAGTCCAGCAGCTGGTTCACCCGGGTGAAGAAGCGCTGATTCTGCCAAACCCGATTTCCAGCGAAATGTCGGCCATGCGTCTGTCCCTGTGGACCGGCCTGCTGTCTACCGTTGTTTATAACCAGAACCGCCAACAGAGCCGCGTACGTATCTTTGAAACCGGTCTGCGTTTTGTGCCGGACACTCAGGCTCCGCTGGGTATTCGTCAGGACGTGATGCTGGGTGGCGTTATCTGCGGTAACCGCTACGATGAGCACTGGAACCTGGCAAAAGAGACTGTTGATTTCTATGATCTGAAGGGCGATCTGGAATCTGTTCTCGACCTGACCGGTAAATTATCTGAAATTCAGTTCAAGGCAGAAGCGAACCCAGCCCTGCATCCTGGCCAGTCTGCGGCGATTTATCTGAAAGGTGAACGCGTTGGTTTCATTGGTGTTATTCACCCGGAACTGGAACGTAAGCTGGATCTGAACGGCCGCACTTTGGTGTTCGAACTGGAGTGGAACAAGCTCGCAGACCGCGTGGTTCCTCAGGCTCGCGACGTTTCACGCTTCCCGGCAAACCGTCGCGACATCGCGGTTGTGGTTGCTGAAAACGTACCTGCAGCAGATATTTTAAACGAATGTAAGAAAGTTGGCGTAAATCAGGTAGTTGGCGTAAACTTATTTGACGTGTACCGTGGTAAGGGTGTTGCGGAAGGCTATAAGAGCCTTGCTATCAGCCTGATCCTACAAGATACCAGCCGTACACTCGAAGAAGAGGAGATTGCCGCTACCGTCGCCAAATGTGTAGAGGCATTAAAAGAGCGATTCCAGGCATCATTGAGGGATTGAACCTATGGCGCTTACAAAAGCTGAAATGTCAGAATATCTGTTTGATAAGCTTGGGCTTAGCAAGCGGGATGCCAAAGAACTGGTTGAGCTGTTTTTCGAAGAGATCCGTCGCGCTCTTGAAAACGGTGAGCAGGTAAAACTCTCCGGTTTTGGTAACTTTGATTTGCGTGACAAAAACCAACGCCCGGGACGTAACCCTAAAACGGGTGAAGATATTCCCATTACAGCCCGGCGTGTGGTGACCTTCAGACCAGGACAGAAGTTAAAAAGCCGGGTCGAAAACGCAACACCCAAAGAAGAGTAATCTGAACTAACTAAAAAGGCCGCGCATGCGGCCTTTTTCTTTTCCTGGTGGCGGAACCACCGTAAAATCAAACGCTTCTCTACGAGCTTACGGATAACTATGCTGGTCTATGCATCCCAACAGCAGCGGCTTCACCGGCGCTGGCTCATCGCACTGTCGTTTCTTCTCCTGTTTATGCTGGTCATCGGCCTGTGCGCCGGTGACCAATGGATTGCACCAGGTGAATGGTTCACGGCAAAAGGGCAGCTCTTTATCTGGCAAATCCGCCTGCCGCGTACGCTGGCTGTTGTGCTGGTGGGGGCCGCGCTGGCGTTGTCCGGTACCGTGATGCAGGCGCTGTTTGAGAACCCGCTGGCTGAGCCGGGTCTACTTGGGGTTTCAAACGGGGCAGGTGTCGGGCTGATTGCCGCGGTGATGCTGGGGCAAGGGTTGCTACCGGCCTGGGGGCCAGGACTGGCAGCTATCGTTGGGGCTCTGACTATCACCACGATTCTTATGCGCTTCGCTCGCCGACATTTATCGACCAGCCGTCTGCTGCTAGCCGGCGTCGCGCTGGGGATTATCTGTAGCGCACTGATGACCTGGGCCGTCTATTTCTCGACCTCGTTCGATCTGCGCCAGCTGATGTACTGGATGATGGGCGGCTTTGGCGGCGTTGACTGGCAGCAGCTCTGGCTGATGGGGGCGCTGGTTCCGGTCATCATCTGGCTTTGTTGGCAATCGCAGCCGCTAAACCTGCTGGCGCTGGGTGAAACCTCCGCGCGCCAGCTTGGGGTGCCCATTGCACTGTGGCGCAAGCTGCTGGTGATGGCAACCGGCTGGCTGGTGGGGGTGAGTGTGGCATTGGCAGGCGCTATCGGCTTTATCGGGCTGGTGGTGCCGCATATGCTGCGTCTGTGCGGCCTGACCGACCACCGGGTGCTGCTGCCAGCCAGCGCACTGGCTGGGGCCAGCACGCTGCTGTTTGCTGATATTGTGGCGAGGTTGGCGCTGTCTGCCGCTGAGTTGCCGATTGGCGTCGTCACGGCCACCCTGGGCGCACCGGTGTTTATCTGGCTGCTACTTAAATCGGGTAAATACTGAATCAACATCCTGACTAAAAAGCCTTGGTGTCTCGCCCGCGTCTCTGGCTATTATTAAAGGCCGGGCGATAAGACCCTAAACACGCTGAAAAGAGGATGCTATGCAAACCAATGTTCTGAATACCCCCGTGACCACCATTGATGGTGAAAAAACCACCCTGGAAGGCTATAAGGGCAAGGTACTGTTGATCGTAAACGTGGCCTCGAAATGTGGCCTGACGCCGCAGTATGAGCAGCTGGAAGCGCTGCAGGAGTCTTTGCAGGGGGAAGGCTTTACCGTGCTGGGCTTCCCATGTAATCAATTTCTGGGCCAGGAACCGGGCAGCGAAGAAGAGATCAAAACTTTCTGCAGCACCACTTACGGCGTGACCTTCCCGCTGTTTAGCAAAGTGGAGGTGAATGGCGAGCAGCGTCATCCGCTCTATAGCCTGCTGACGCGTGCTGCACCAGACGCCATTACGCCGGAAGGCAGCGGTTTCTACGAGCGTATGGCGAGCAAAGGCCGTGCACCCGCTCAGCCGGGCGATATTCTGTGGAACTTTGAGAAGTTCTTAATTGGTCGCGATGGTGAGGTGATTAACCGTTTTTCTCCTGATATGACGCCTGACGATCCTATTCTGACCTCAGCCATTAAGCAGGCTCTCGCGCAGTCATGATGCCCTTGATGCAGCTTCAGAACGTCATTGAAAACGGCAGGCTCCAGGGTATTACCGCCGACGTTAAGCGCGGTGAAATGGTGCATCTGGTGGGGCCAAACGGTGCCGGGAAAAGCACGTTGCTGACGAGAATGGCCGGACTTAGCCGGGGAAAAGGGGTGATAACGCTCAACGGTCAGTCATTGGATGACTGGTCTGCCGCCCAACTGGCACGTCATCGTGCCTATCTTTCCCAACACCAGTCTGCACCGTTCGCTATGCCGGTCTGGCAGTTTCTGATGCTGCATCAATCTACGACTCAGGACGCTTCCTTGTCTGCTTACGTGGCAAAGGCGCTGGGGCTAAGCAATAAGCTTGGCCGTAACGTCAGTCAACTCTCTGGCGGAGAGTGGCAGCGCGTACGGCTGGCGGCAGTGATTTTACAGATCCATCCCGCAGCCAACCCGGACGGTCAGCTATTGCTACTGGATGAACCGATGAACAGCCTCGATGTTGCCCAGCAGGCGTCGCTGGATAAGCTGCTGGTGGAGCTGTGTGCTGCGGGTGTAGCCGTGGTAATGAGCAGCCACGATCTTAACTACACCCTGCGTCATGCTGGCCGCACATGGTTATTATGTGAAGGGCGAATGATTGCCAGCGGCGATACTGAAAGCGTATTGCAGGCCGATTATTTAGCCGCCGCTTATAATATGACTTTTCAGAAACTGGAAATGGCTGGTCATCAAATGCTCATTTATGACAATGACGGCGAAAATTAATCCATACTCTTCTTGCCGCTATAGGCATTGCTTGCCAGCCGATCGTGAATCGATATAATTTGGTAGCTGATTAAAAAAACAGAGGATGCGCTGGATATGCGTTTCTGGACTCTTTTTCTTGTGGCATTCATTTTAGCAGGGTGTAGCAGCCACCGTGCGCCGCCGCCGAATCCCCGACTTTCGGACTCTATTGCCGTGATTGCTGGTCTAAATGATCAGTTGCAAAACTGGCACGGTACGCCTTATCGCTATGGTGGTATGACCCGCCGTGGCGTGGATTGCTCAGCGTTTGTGCTGATGACCTTCCGCGATAAGTTTGAAATGCAGTTGCCGAGAGAAACGCGGCAGCAGGCGAAGATTGGTACCGAGATAGACAAAGGCGATCTGTTACCTGGTGACCTGGTCTTTTTCAAAACCGGGGCTGGCGAAAGCGGGCTGCACGTTGGTATTTACGATACCGATAACCAGTTTATTCATGCTTCGACCAGCCAGGGCGTGACGCGGTCCTCGCTGGATAACGTCTACTGGCGAAAAAATTTCTGGCAAGCCAGACGAATTTAATCAAAAAGAAAAGGAGGCGAAATGCCTCCTTTTCTTTTAATAGATTGTGAAATTTATAATAAGTAGCGTGCTATTTTCTTAATTTTGTTAGGCAAGATCATAGAACTTAAGGTTGATTGTGTTATTCCATTACTTTCGATTACAATCATTACGATCCAGTGACGGATTGATGAAATAAAAAGGAACCGATGAAAGGAATAGACACCGTCTCCATCACCGCAGGTTTTTTGCTTTGTGACGTCAGGAACCCGGACATGGCTTTAAGTGAAGGGCAGTCGCAATGATTGTATCGCTGGATAATACATATACTTCTCAGTTGTATTTTCTTCCCGCCCGAAATAGCGAGGGACAACTTGTTGGTCTGAAAGTGGTGTGTCAGTTTACTGGCCTTAATAACCACGTCCGAATTCCCACGAGTCTGGTGTTACCCCGTCTTACTCAACAACAAGAAATAACGTTGTTTCAGGAAAAGCTGGCCTTGCTGACCACCTGTCAGCTGTTCTTTATGCAGCATAATTTAACGGCATGGATAATGATCCCGCCGGGCGTGGTTGAGGCACTACTCAGCGACGATGAACTAGCCGCCAGCGTTCAGCGTTTACCTTTTCTTGAGCTGGCCGTTAGTGAGCAGTATCCAGGTCTGAATGATATTGATGAAAACCATCCGCTCACCCGCTTGAGCCAACGTTTTCCGCTCGCACTCAGCGACTTTGGCGCAGGAAATGCCTCCACGAAGGCCGTTTTTGCCGGGCTATTCAAACGCATCGTGCTGGATAAGAGCTTTGTGCAGCGTCAGCTAAAATCACTCTCTTTTGAGCCGTTTATGCGTGCCATCGTGAGTCAGATTCAGCCTTACTGTCAGGGGATTATGGTATCAGGTATTGATGATGAAAATATCCGCCAGCGCGTTATTCCTTATGGATTTAGCGCGATGCTCGGTACGCTGTGGCCGGTGGTATCGGAATCTTCATTAATAACATTAGTGCAACAATAACCCTGCGTTTCCTCGGGTGTTTAACGTACCGTAACCCAATACACTACGGGCAGGAGGAACCATGAACCTGTCATTTAACACTTGCTGGCGCGATGAGCTGCCGGGATTTTACAGTGCGCTACAGCCGACGCCGTTAACCAATGCTCGTCTCATCTGGCATAACGCGCCGCTGGCGCACGAACTCGCTGTTCCTGACTCGCTGTTTGCCCCTGAACATGGGGCCGGAGTCTGGGGCGGTGAAACGCTCTTGTCGGGTATGTCGCCGCTGGCGCAAGTCTACAGCGGACACCAGTTTGGCGTCTGGGCCGGTCAGCTAGGCGACGGTCGCGGGATCCTGCTCGGTGAGCAACAGCTGGAAAACGGTAAAACGGTTGACTGGCACCTGAAAGGCGCCGGGCTGACGCCTTATTCGCGAATGGGCGATGGGCGAGCAGTATTACGCTCCACGCTGCGGGAGAGTCTGGCCTCTGAAGCGATGCACTACCTGGGCATTCCTGGTACTCGCGCGCTGGCGATTGTTACCAGCGACACACCGGTTTATCGTGAAACCGTAGAGTCTGGCGCGATGCTAATGCGTATCGCCGAAAGTCATATTCGTTTTGGTCACTTCGAACATTTCTACTATCGCCGGGAGATGGATCGCGTTCGTCAGCTGGCGGAATACACCGTTCGTCACCACTGGCCGCATTTGCAGGACGAGCCGGACTGCTATGGTCTGTGGTTCCAGGACGTGGTCGCCCGTACTGCCCGCATGATTGCCCGCTGGCAAACGGTCGGCTTCGCCCATGGGGTGATGAATACCGACAATATGTCGATTCTCGGCCTGACGCTGGACTACGGGCCGTTCGGCTTCCTTGATGATTATCAGCCGGGGTATATCTGTAACCACTCGGATCACCAGGGACGCTACCGCTTTGATAATCAACCCGCGGTTGGTTTGTGGAACCTGCAGTGCCTGGCACAGGCGTTGTCGCCGCTCATTGACGTGGATACGCTCAACGCGGCGCTGGATAGCTATCAGTCGGTGCTATTCCGGGAGTACGGTCAGCGGATGCGTCAGAAGCTTGGACTCTTCAGCGAAGAAAGCGGCGACAATGACCTGCTAAACGGGTTGTACGCGCTGATGGAACGTGAGGGCAGTGACTACACGCGAACCTTCCGTATGCTGAGCGAAACCGAACAGCAGAGCGCTGCTTCACCGCTGCGCGATGAGTTTATCGACCGTGCAGCCTTTGACTCGTGGTTTACGCAGTATCGCACGCGTTTGCTGCAGGAGCAGGTTGATGATGCCCAGCGCCAACGGTCGATGAAGCAGGCGAATCCTACCGTTGTCCTGCGTAACTGGCTGGCGCAGCGTGCCATTGAACAGGCCGAAAAGGGCGATTATCAGGAGTTGCACCGTTTGCATGAAGCGCTTCGCGATCCGTGGAGCGACCGTGAAGATGACTATAGCCGCCGTCCGCCGGACTGGGGCAAACGACTGGAAGTGAGCTGCTCAAGTTAATCAATATGCTGCGCTGCTGGTGGCGCAGCTATTTCGTCAAAATGAGTTTTCCCGCCTGAGTCTGGCGCAGTAAATATTGCTGTTCACCGTGTTCGATGATGATCCGACCTTCCTGACCTAATAGCGCAAGGCTATCAATCCGACGATCGGTGGGGAGAGGACGAGGGGTGTTATCCTTTTGCGGTTCCACTGCTGCGCACGTATCCATTAGCGACATTTTTCATAATGAAAATCAATGTAACAATGATAACCATTATCAGTAATCGTTATATTAACCGCAAGCGTTATTTATCATTTTGTGTGATAAGGGATTTATTGCCCGCTGTAAAACAGCGGGCGGGGGATACTACAGACGGGTGGCGACGGCCGCAGCCAGTTTTTCCAGCAGCAGTTCGGTATCTTCCCAGCTCAGGCAAGGGTCGGTGATCGACTGGCCGTAGGTCAGCGGCTGGTCGGCAATGATTTTCTGCGTGCCTTCACGCAGGAAGCTTTCGGCCATGATCCCGGCAATCGCTGAGGAGCCGTTGCGGATCTGCTGGCAGATGTCATCGCACACTTCCAACTGACGGCGGTGCTGTTTCTGACAGTTACCGTGGCTGAAATCGACAACCAGATGCTCCGGCAGGTCGAATTCATGCAGCGTATCGCAGGCTGCGGCAATATCGTCGGCGTGGTAGTTCGGCTTTTTGCCACCGCGCATGATGATATGCCCGTACGGGTTGCCGCTGGTCTGGTAAATGGTCATCTGGCCATTTTTGTCCGGCGACAGGAACATGTGGCTGGCGCGTGAAGCGCGAATGGCGTCCACTGCGATCCGCGTGTTGCCGTCGGTGCCGTTTTTAAAGCCTACCGGGCAGGAGAGCGCAGAGGCCATCTCGCGGTGGATCTGGCTTTCCGTGGTACGAGCACCAATAGCGCCCCAACTGATGAGATCGGCGATAAACTGACCGGTCACCATATCGAGGAATTCGGTTGCCGTCGGCACGCCGAGGGTGTTCACCTGCAGCAGTAATTTGCGCGCTTGCTCAATGCCGTGATTCACGCGGTAGCTGCCGTTTAGATCCGGATCGGAGATCAGTCCTTTCCAGCCAACCACGGTGCGCGGTTTTTCAAAATAGGTGCGCATCACGATTTCGAGTTCGCCCTGATGTTTTTCACGCAGCACCTGTAAACGGCGAGCGTAATCCATTGCAGCATCGAGGTCGTGAATGGAACAAGGGCCGACAATCGCCAGCAGACGGCGATCTTCGCCGTTGAGGATTTTTTCAATGCGACGGCGTGAAGCGGTAACGTGCGCAGCAACGTCCGCTGATACAGGGTGGCGCTGAGCAAGTTCAGCAGGCGTAATCAAGCTCTCAATGCGAGCGGTACGCAGTTCATCGGTCTTATTCATGGATATCTCAGAAATTTGTTGCTTCGCCAGTCAATATGCTGGGAAGTGATGCACATCACGATAAACCAATCCCCGCTAAATTCAAGGGTGGCGCGTAATGTGCGCTCAATCACACTGCTATGATAAACAAATTCGATGCATTGTACTAGTGTATTAGTACATTCTGCGGCTTAATCCCATGATGTCCATGATTTTAGTAGCAATTTCTTCAACCGAATAGTTGGTGCTGTTCAGCCACGGGATCTGATGCCTGCGGTACAGTGCCTCAACCTCGGCGACTTCCATTCGGCACTGACGCATTGACGCATAGCGGCTATTTTCCCGACGCTCTTCGCGGATGGCTGCCAGGCGTTCCGGGTTAATGGTCAGCCCGAAGAGTTTATGCTGCAGCGGCTTGAGCGACGCGGGCAGCACGAGGTTATCCATATCATCGGCAATAAACGGGTAGTTGGCGGCGCGAATACCAAACTGCATCGCCAGGTATAGGCTGGTAGGGGTTTTTCCACAGCGCGATACGCCCAGCAGAATAACCTGTGCCTGGTCGAGATTGCGCAGCGAGATGCCGTCGTCGTGCGCCAGCGTGTAATCAATGGCGGCAATACGGGCGTCGTACTTGGTCAGGTTACCAGGCGTTAAGCCATGGGTGCGGTGGGCGATAGGCGTCGGGTCAAGCTTAAGCTCTTCCTGCAATGGGGCCACCAGCGCCTGAACGATGTCCTGACAAAACCCTTCACATTGCAGAATAATATGACGAATTTCGGGAATAACGATGGAATAGAAGACCAGTGGGCGAATGCCGGTTTGCTGATAGATAGCGTCAATCTGCTCTTTTACCGCCCTGGCGCGACTCTCGCTTTCGATAAACGGCAGGGTGATGCTGTTAATCGCCACCGGAAACTGTGACATCACCGCGTGGCCGAGGACTTCCGCCGTGATGGCGGTACCATCAGAAATATAAAACACCTGCCTGTCGACTGCGTTATCCATATTGCTTGACTCCCATTAATTGCCTGAAAGGGTAAATTAAATTTAAACACAAGCCTGAGGTATTTGTCTTAAATTTAAAAATGAAACGGTATTTTTATTTTTAATGAAATGGTCGTTTCAATTTCCAAAAGCTACCAATAGACCGCTGGTTGCTGTGCCTTTTCAGCTGAATCAGTAGGTTATGAATAACCTGGAATCAATCCGAAAAAGTAAAAAAATAATTTGCTTACACGATTCACCGTTTTTTTCAGCCGTTTAAATATGCGAGGATAATTTAAGTAGTCAGTCGTTACTTATCACTGCTTCTTTAATCAAAAAAGGATTGTTCGATGTCCAACAATGGCTCGTCACCGCTGGTGCTTTGGTACAACCAACTCGGCATGAATGATGTAGACAGAGTTGGAGGCAAAAATGCCTCCTTGGGTGAAATGATTACGAATCTGTCCGGAATGGGAGTTTCTGTCCCTAACGGATTTGCCACCACTGCCGATGCGTTTAATCAGTTTCTCGACCAGAGCGGCGTGAACCAGCAGATCTATCAACTGTTGGATAACACCGATATTGACGATGTTACCGCCCTGGCGAAAGCCGGCGCGCAGATCCGCCAGTGGATCATCGACACACCTTTCCAGAGCGAACTGGAACAGGCTATTCATGAAGCCTACAACCAACTGGCTGCCGATAATGCCAATGCCTCTTTCGCCGTGCGCTCTTCTGCCACCGCTGAAGATATGCCAGATGCGTCATTCGCTGGTCAGCAGGAAACCTTCCTCAACGTCCAGGGTTATGAAGCCGTGCTGGTGGCGGTGAAACACGTGTTTGCTTCGCTGTTCAACGACCGTGCCATTTCCTACCGCGTTCACCAGGGTTACGACCACCGCGGCGTCGCGCTCTCTGCTGGCGTCCAGTTGATGGTACGTTCTGACCTCGCATCTTCCGGCGTAATGTTCTCTATCGATACCGAATCTGGCTTCGACCAGGTGGTGTTCATCACCTCCGCGTGGGGCTTAGGTGAGATGGTCGTACAGGGCGCGGTCAACCCGGATGAATTCTACGTCCACAAACCGACGCTGGCTGCAGGCCGCCCGGCAATTGTGCGCCGTACCATGGGGTCGAAAAAGATCCGTATGGTTTACGCGCCAACGCAGGAGCACGGTAAGCAGGTACGTATTGAAGATGTGCCGCAGCAGCAGGGTGACATCTTCTCACTGACCAACGATGAAGTGCAGGAACTGGCGAAGCAGGCCGTACAGATCGAAAAACACTACGGCCGTCCAATGGACATCGAGTGGGCAAAAGACGGTCACACCGGCAAACTGTTTATCGTTCAGGCTCGCCCGGAAACCGTGCGTTCCCGTGGCCAGGTGATGGAACGTTACACGCTGCACTCCCAGGGGCGCATTGTCTCTGAAGGCCGTGCCATCGGTCACCGCATCGGTGCTGGTCCGGTTAAAGTCATTCACGATATCAGCGAAATGAACCGTATCCAGCCTGGCGATGTGCTGGTTACCGACATGACCGACCCGGATTGGGAACCGATCATGAAAAAAGCGGCAGCGATTGTGACTAACCGCGGCGGCCGTACCTGTCACGCGGCGATCATCGCCCGTGAACTGGGTATTCCAGCGGTGGTGGGCTGCGGTGACGCCACCGAGCGCATGACGGATGACGAGAAAGTTACCGTCTCCTGCGCCGAAGGCGACACCGGCTACGTCTACGCCGACCTGCTGGACTTCAGCGTGAAAAGCTCTAGCGTCGATACCATGCCGGATCTGCCGCTGAAGATTATGATGAACGTCGGTAACCCTGACCGTGCGTTCGACTTTGCCTGCCTGCCGAACGAGGGCGTCGGTCTTGCGCGCCTCGAGTTCATCATCAACCGTATGATCGGCGTGCACCCACGTGCGCTGCTGGAGTTTGATGACCAGGAGCCTAAGCTGCAAAACGAAATCCGCGAGATGATGAAAGGCTTCGACTCGCCGAAAGAGTTTTACGTTGGCCGTCTGACCGAAGGGATCGCGACGCTGGGTGCGGCATTCTACCCGAAACGCGTTATCGTCCGTCTCTCTGACTTTAAATCGAACGAATACGCCAACCTGGTGGGTGGCGAGCGCTACGAGCCGGAAGAAGAGAACCCGATGCTGGGCTTCCGTGGCGCCGGTCGCTACGTTTCCGATAGCTTCCGCGACTGCTTCGCGCTGGAGTGCGATGCGGTGAAGCGCGTGCGTAACGACATGGGGCTCACTAACGTTGAGATCATGGTGCCGTTCGTGCGTACCGTGGAACAGGCGAAAGCGGTGGTGGACGAACTGGCGCGTCAGGGGCTGAAGCGCGGCGAAAACGGGCTCAAAATCATCATGATGTGTGAGATCCCGTCTAACGCCCTGTTGGCGGACCAGTTCCTTGAGCACTTTGACGGCTTCTCTATCGGTTCAAACGACATGACGCAGCTGGCGCTGGGTCTTGACCGTGACTCCGGCGTTGTCTCTGCGCTGTTCGACGAACGCAACGACGCGGTGAAAGCGCTGCTGTCGATGGCGATTCGCGCTGCGAAGAAGCAGGGTAAATACGTCGGTATTTGCGGTCAGGGTCCTTCTGACCACGAAGACTTTGCCGCCTGGCTGATGGAAGAGGGGATCGACAGCCTGTCGCTGAACCCGGACACCGTCGTGCAGACCTGGCTGAGCCTGGCTGAACTGAAAAAGTAACGCTATCACGTACTAAAATCCCGGGCATCGTCCCGGGATTTTTTTGCCTATAGGGTTGCGGCGGATCACACTCCGGGAAGAAAACCAAAAATCATAAATCTGCTGGCAATTTCTACAATTGTTCCCCACGCATCACTTCTGAATACTGATTCGCAAATGTTAACACCGTGTGCTTACCCCTCATCATTCACCAATGATTTCGGGTACTTATCAGCGACTCAGGAGAACGGCTATGACCCCGATTTATAAAGACCCTCAGCGCCCGATTCAGGAACGCGTGGCAGACTTACTGGCGCGCATGACCCCCGAAGAAAAATATGCCCAGATGCATGCCTGGTGGCTGGTGCTATCGGAAGACGGCAATCACCGTGAAAGAACGGATATGAGCGATGAGTTTGCTGGCGTCAGCGAGCAGACGTCGCTACATGAGCGTTTAAAACTTGGCGTCGGGCAAATCACCCGCCCGCTGGGTACCCATATTGTGGATGCCAAAACTGGCGTTCGGGCAGCTAACCGCCTGCAAAAAATGATGATGGAAGAGACTCGGCTTGGCATTCCCGCGCTGTTCCACGAAGAGTGTCTGGTTGGGCTGCTGTGCAAAGATGCGACGCTGTTCCCATCCTCGCTGAACTATGGCTCAACCTGGGATGCGGAACTGGTTAAGCGTGCCGCCCAGCAAATAGGCGAAGAAGCGCGCTCTACCGGCTGCAAACAAGGGCTCGCCCCGGTGCTGGATGTCTCCCGCGATGTTCGTTGGGGGCGCACGGAAGAGACCTTCGGCGAAGACCCGTGGCTGGTGGGGGTGATGGCCTGTGCTTATGTGAAGGGTCTACAGGGTGAAAAGCGAGACGTGCTGGCGACACTGAAGCACTACGTTGGTCACTCGTTTAGCGAAGGGGCGCGTAACCATGCGCCGGTACATCTGGGCTTTCGTGAACTGAACGATACCTTCCTGCTACCGTTTGAAATGGCGGTGAAGCAAGCCAATGCTGGTTCGGTGATGCCGGCCTATCACGATATTGATAATCAGCCGGGCCACAGCGACAGTTTCCTGCTGACTACCGTACTGCGTGAGCGCTGGGGCTTTGATGGCATCGTGGTGGCAGACTACGGCGGTGTGAGCCTGCTGCATCAGCATCACGGCGTTGCGCAGGATGCGGCTGCGTCGGCGGCGCTGGCGTTTAACGCCGGGCTGGATGTCGAACTGCCAAAAGACGACTGCGCGCGTCATCTGGCGGAGGCGGTCGCTCGCGGGTTGATGACGCCGGAGAAAATCGATGAAATTGTGGCGCGTACTCTGACCGAGAAGTTCCGTCTCGGCCTGTTTGAGCATCCGTATACCGATGAAAATGCCATTTCGCTGCAGTCCGATGCCACCCGGCAGGTCGCACGCGAAGTCGCTACACGTTCCATGACGTTGCTGGAAAATCGTCAGGCGCTACCGCTGACCGGAAAACCGAAGCTCGCGGTAGTGGGCCCGACGGCGGATGATCCGCTGGCGCTGTTAAGCGGCTACAGTTTCCCGGTGCATCTGATCATCAGCGACATGATGGAGAAAACCTCGCAGGTCACTACGCCGCTGGCGGCGCTGCGCCATTATCTGGGGGATGACCACGTCCGCTATGCCAAAGGCTGCCATATCATTGAACAGCGCATGGCCGGCGCGCCGGTCTTCCCTGGTGATAGCTCTGGTAAACCGATGCAGTCTTCGCCGGTCTCACATGACCTGAGCCTGATCCCGCAGGCAGTGCTCGCGGCGCAGGAGAGCGATGTGGTGGTGGCCTGCGTGGGGGATCTGGCCGGGCTATTCCAGAGTGGTACCGTCGGGGAGGGTTCCGATACCGATAGCCTGAACCTGCCGGGTGTGCAGCAACAGTTGCTGCAGGCGCTGGTGGATACCGGTAAACCGGTGATTGTGGTGATGACCGGCGGTCGGCCTTACAACCTTCAGGGGCTGGAGTCCAAAGTGGCGGCTCTTATGCTGGCCTGGGCACCGGGTCAGGAAGGCGGCTGGGCGATTGCAGATGTCTTAACCGGTCGTGCCGAACCGCAAGGGCGTCTGGTGGTTAGCGTACCGAAAAGCGCTGGGGCAATGCCGTTCTACTATAACCACAAGCTGAAAAGTGGCGGCACGCCGTTTGCCTTCCACTTCGGCGCGCTGTACCCGTTTGGCTATGGTAAAGGCTGGGGAGAATTTAGCTACGGTACGCCTCAATTACTCCAAAACCAGGTGGCTATCGACGGTGAAATTACCCTTAGCGTCACGGTTAAAAATAGTGGTGAGCACAGCGGCAGCGAAGTGATTCAGCTATACGTGCGGGATAAGGTTGCCTCAATGGTGCGTCCATTGCAGGAGTTAAAAGCCTTCCAGCGTGTGACGTTGTCACCGAATGAACAAGCCACGCTTATCTTCACCGTGCCGGTCGATATGCTGAACTTCACCAGCTACGAAGGCCAGCGCATCGTCGAGCCCGGTGAGTTCGAACTGCAGGTGGGCAGCTCGTGTGCGCAGATTCATGGGCGAGCAACGGTACAGGTGATGGGGGAAACTCGCGCTCTGCCAACTGACTGGCGCATGATGAGCTGCTGCGAAGTGCGTTAATTTCCCCTTATTCCCGGAGACAGTGTAGGGCGCTGACTCCGGGATTTTGCCAGATGACAGACAAAAAAAAGCCCAACGTGGGAGTTGGGCAAAGACTACACACAGCAATTCGGTGTTTCTCTCAGGGGATATATAAATCAAGGGGTTGATCTAGTACCTTGGAACTTATACTAGGCCATGCCCGGTTTTAGCGTCGATCAGATTCGTCTCAATAGTTAAAGAAATGTGAATAATTTCCGTAGCATGTCGCAGAAAGCGAACAAAAGACGCTGGGCAAGGCGGGGGAACGGTGAATTTTGCTTAAGTAAAAGGCGGGTTGTCCCGCCTTTTTTATCTTACGGTTTCGGATAGTTATTCTGCTCAAGCTCGGCCAGCTCTTCCAGAACCTGATCCGGGTCTCGTGACGGCGGCGGCACTTCGTGCAGCCAGGCATCAAACAGACGCCAGGAGACGGCCAGCAGCACCGGGCCAATGAACAGGCCAATCATGCCGAATGCGACCAGGCCGCCGATAACGCCGGAGAGGATCAAAATCATTGGCAGGTCAGCGCCCATACGGATAAGCATCGGGCGAATCACGTTATCCATCGTCCCGACCACACAGCTCCATACCAGCAGCACCGTGCCCCAGGTCGTGTCACCCGTCCAGTAGAGCCAGATAATGCACGGAACCAACACGATCAACGGCCCTAACTGCACCAGGCAGGAGAAGATCATCACCACGGTCAGCAGCGTGGCATACGGCACGCCAGAGATGCCGAGACCGATGCCACCGAGCACCGCCTGCGTCAGCGCGGTGACGACCACGCCCAGCGCCACGGCGCGAATCGCCTGGCCTGCCAGCAATACCGCCGCATCGCCGCGTTTCGCCGCCAGACGGGTTGCGAAGTAGCGCATACCAAACGCCACCTTTTCACCTTGCCAGTACAGCAGGGCGCTGAACAGCAGCATCAGGGTGCTGTGCATCAGGAATCGTCCGACGTGCGCAGCCTGACCGACAAACCAGGTGGTTGTGGTGCCGATATACGGGCGAACCTTTGCCATCAGCGCGCTGCCGCCCATATCCAGCAGGCTGTGCCAGCCGCTGTAGAGTTTGGCGCCAACAAAAGGAACGCTGTTCAGCCATGCCAAATCGGGCAGGCTCAGCGTACCACTGGTAATGGCGTGCACCAGCGGTGTGGATCCATCAACCAGGCTGTTAACCAGCAGCGCGATGGGGATAACGAACAGTAAAAAAAGCAGCAACGTCATGACCAGTACGGCCAAAGAACGGCGGCCAAAAAGTTTGCGCTGGAACCAGAGCAGGACCGGCCAGGTGGCAATAACGATAGTCGATGCCCAGGCGAAGCCCAGAATAAACGGCTGAACTATCCATAAACAGGCGATGATCATCAGTGCCAAAAACAGCACGGATAGCAGTATTTGTGGAATATCACGAGGCCGAGGATTCGTGTTCATAAATGAGTTTTACCTTCAGTTGCTTGTCAGCGTGTTGACGTAGCGTAAATCCGTTCATTGATAATAATATCAATAAATTCCCGGCGCTGATTCTGCGACAAAATCTACCGGGCGTATAAGAAAAAAATGTGATAAAAGAATAACTGCACGACGCAAACGATTAATTACTCTCTACACATCATCCTTGCCATTTGTTGCCTCGCGTAAACCGGCAAGATTTTGTGCGTACAACACAACATTCAGAAAGGGTCACAAGTAATGATCCCACAGATTTCCCAGGCACCTGGCGTAGTTCAGCTGGTGCTGAATTATTTGCAAGCACTGGAGCAACAAGGCTTTACCGGCGACACCGCCACCCGCTACGCCGACAGGCTGACGATGGCGACCGATAACAGTATCTACCAGCTTCTTCCCGACGCGGTGATCTTCCCGCGTTCGACCGCAGACGTTGCGCTTCTGGCCCGGTTGGCGGCAGAAGAGCGCTTCCAGTCCCTGATTTTCACCCCGCGCGGCGGCGGTACTGGCACCAACGGCCAGGCGCTGAATCAGGGCATCATTATTGACATGTCTCGTTACATGAACCGCATCATTGAGATCAACCCGGAAGAGGGTTGGGTGCGCGTTGAAGCGGGCGTCATTAAAGATCAGCTTAACCAGTATTTAAAACCTCATGGTTATTTTTTCGCCCCTGAGCTGTCGACCAGTAACCGCGCGACGCTGGGAGGGATGATTAATACCGATGCCTCCGGGCAGGGGTCGCTGGTGTATGGTAAAACGTCTGACCACGTTCTTGGCGTACGCGCCGTGCTGTTGGGCGGCGATATTCTCGATACCCAGCCGGTGCCGGTGGCGCTGGCCGAAACGCTGGCGAAAGAACAGTCGACAGCGGGGCGTATCTACCGAACCGTTTATGAACGCTGTCGGGAAAACCGTCAGCTGATTATCGACAAATTCCCGAAACTGAACCGCTTCCTCACGGGCTACGACCTGCGCCACGTCTTTAATGACGAGATGACCGAGTTTGACCTGACGCGCGTGTTGACGGGTTCAGAAGGCACACTGGCCTTTATCACTGAAGCGCGGCTGGATATCACACCGCTGCCGAAGGTGCGCCGGCTGGTGAATATAAAATATGACTCCTTTGATTCTGCGCTGCGTAACGCGCCGTTTATGGTTGAAGCGCGCGCGCTGTCCGTCGAAACGGTGGACTCAAAGGTGCTAAACCTGGCGCGGGAAGATATCGTCTGGCACTCGGTGAATGAACTGATTACCGACGTGTCGGACAAAGAGATGTTGGGGCTGAATATCGTCGAGTTTGCGGGTGACGACGATGTGCTGATTGAAGGTCAGGTGTCAGCGCTGTGCCAGCGGTTGGACGAGCTGATTGCCCAGCAGGAAGGGGGCGTTATTGGCTGGCAGCGCTGCAATGAGCTGGACGGCATCGAGCGTATTTACGCGATGCGTAAAAAAGCGGTCGGCCTGCTCGGCAACGCCAAAGGGGCCGCCAAGCCGATTCCGTTTGCAGAAGATACCTGTGTGCCGCCGGAACATCTGGCGGACTATATTGTTGAATTCCGCGCGCTGCTCGATAGCCACGGCCTGAGCTACGGCATGTTTGGCCACGTCGACGCTGGCGTGCTGCACGTGCGTCCGGCGCTGGATATGTGCGACCCGCAGCAGGAGATCTTAATGAAACAGATCTCCGACGATGTGGTCGCGCTGACCGCGAAGTACGGTGGCCTGCTATGGGGCGAGCACGGTAAAGGCTTCCGCGCCGAGTACAGCCCAGCGTTCTTCGGCGAACAGCTTTACGGCGAGCTGCGCAAAGTAAAAGCCGCTTTTGATCCGGATAACCGCCTGAACCCAGGGAAAATCTGCCCGCCGGAAGGGGTGGATGCACCTATGATGAAGGTGGATGCGGTAAAACGCGGCACCTACGATCGCCAAATCCCAGTGACCGTTCGCTCGGCATGGCGTGGGGCGATGGAGTGCAACGGCAACGGCCTGTGCTTCAACTTTGACGCCAAAAGCCCGATGTGTCCGTCGATGAAAATCACCAACAACCGTATGCATTCGCCGAAAGGCCGTGCGACGCTGGTGCGTGAATGGCTGCGATTGCTGGCGGATCGTGGCGTAGACCCGCTGCTGCTGGAAAAAGAGCTGCCGGAGAAACGCGCAAGCCTGCGCTCGATGATCGAACGGACGCGCAATAGCTGGCATGCCCGCAAAGGGGAATACGATTTCTCGCATGAAGTGAAAGAGGCAATGTCCGGCTGTCTGGCCTGTAAAGCCTGCTCTACTCAGTGCCCGATTAAAATTGATGTACCGGAGTTTCGCTCCCGCTTCCTGCAGCTCTACCATACCCGCTACCTGCGCCCGGTGCGCGATCACCTGGTGGCAACGGTCGAAAGCTACGCGCCGCTGATGGCGCGCGCGCCGAAAACCTTCAACTTCTTTATGAGCCAGCCGCTGGTACGCAAGCTGTCGGAAAAGCATATTGGCATGATCGATCTGCCGCTGCTTTCGGTACCGTCGCTGCAAAAACAGATGGTGACCCACCGTTCGGCAAACATGACGCTTGAACAACTGGAGTCGCTGGCGCCGGAGCAAAAAGCGCAGACTGTGCTGGTGGTGCAAGATCCCTTCACCAGCTACTACGATGCGCAGGTGGTCGCGGACTTTGTGCGTCTGGTTGAGAAACTGGGCTTCCAGCCAGTGCTGCTGCCGTTCTCGCCGAACGGCAAGGCACAGCATATTAAAGGCTTCGTCAGCCGCTTTACGAAGACGGCGCAAAAAACCGCTGATTACCTCAACCGTGTGGCGGAATTGGATATGCCGATGGTCGGGGTCGACCCAGCGCTGGTGCTTTGCTATCGCGATGAGTACAAGCAGGTGCTTGGCGACAAGCGCGGTGACTTCAACGTCATGCTGGTGCACGAATGGCTACCGCAGGTGCTTGAGCGCAAAGAAAATGCGCTGCCGTCCGGTGAACCCTGGTATCTGTTTGGTCACTGCACCGAGGTGACGGCGCTGCCAACCGCGCCTAAGCAGTGGGCTTCAATCTTCGCCCATTTCGGTGCGAAGCTTGAGAACGTCAGCGTAGGCTGCTGCGGTATGGCTGGAACCTATGGACATGAAGTTAAAAACCATGCCAATTCGCTAGGCATTTATGAGCTTTCCTGGCATCAGGCGATGCAAAAGCTCCCACGTAATCGCTGTCTGGCGACCGGCTACTCTTGCCGAAGCCAGGTGAAACGTGTGGAAGGTAACGGAGTGCGCCATCCGCTGCAGGCGCTGCTGGAGATGATGGGATGATCTGGAAACGACAAACAACGCTCGAAGCCCTCAATGCAATGGGTGAAGGCAATATGGTGGGGCTGCTGGATATTCAGTTTGACCATATCGATGACGATTCGATCGCGGCGACGATGCCGGTGGATCACCGTACGCACCAGCCGTTTGGGCTGCTGCACGGCGGTGCCTCAGTGGTGCTGGCGGAGACGCTGGGTTCGGTGGCGGGATATCTGTGCACCGAAGGGGAAGACCGGGTGGTGGGGCTGGAAGTTAACGCCAACCATATTCGCTCTGCCCGCAGCGGGCGCGTACGCGGCGTGTGCAAAGCGCTGCACGCCGGTCGTCGTCATCAGGTGTGGCAGATAGAGATTTTTGATGAGCAGGGGCGTTTATGCTGTTCGTCGCGCTTAACCACCGCCGTCGTCTAGTTTAACCGGCCAGTATGGTTTCCCATTCCGGGAAGCCATACTGTTCCTGCCTCACTACTGCAGCAGCGCATCCGGCGCGATATTCATATTCTTCAGCACTGGCCCCATGATATTGCCAAAGATAGGTGCGGCTACCGAACCACCAAAGTGGGTGCCTGCGGTTGGGTTGTTTACCACCACCACCAGCGCCACTTCCGGATGGCTGACCGGTGCGACGCCCGCGGTATAGTTCACGTAGCCGCCGTCGTATTTACCGCTATCGCCCAGTTTCTCTGCCGTACCGGTTTTGGTCGCCAGTCGATAACCTGGCACGGCAGCCCTCACGCCGCTGCCGCCGGGCAGAACGTCGCTCTCCATCATATGAACCACGGTTTTGACAATGTTCGGATCGGCAACCTGCTGGCCCATGACCGGCGGCGTGACTTTGGTTATCGACAGAGGGCGATAGACGCCATAGGAACCCATCGTGGCGTATTCGCGGGCAATTTGCAGCGGCGTGACGCGTAGGCCATAGCCAAATGAGAAGGTGGCGCGTTCAATGTCCGCCCACTGCTGGCGGTGGAGCGGGAAATAACCCACGCTTTCGCCGCTCAGGCCAAGATCGGTTGGTTTACCGAGGCCAAACGCCTGATAGGTGTCGACCAACGCCTGCGCCGGCATTGCCAGGGCAATGTGGGATACGCCGATATCGCTCGATTTTTGCAGAATACCGGTTGGCGTAAGCTGTGGCCAGTGGCCAACGTCACGGATCAGGTGCCCATTCACGCTATACGGCGTGGTGTTCAGCAGCGTATTAGGCTGGATGATATTGCGTTCCAGCCCTTCAATAATCACCAGCGGCTTCACCGTGGAACCCGGTTCAAAGCTGTCGTTGATCGCCACATCTCGCATCTGCGTCTGGGTGGCGTTATCAAAGTTATTCGGGTTATAGGAAGGATAAGAGGCCATCGCGAGGATTTCGCCAGTATCAATTTTAACCAGCACCGCCGCGCCGGAATCGGCCTTATTCAACAGAACGCCATCGCGCAGTTTGCTATAAAGGGTGTATTGATCGAATTTATCGATACTGAGCTGCACCGTCGGTGCCTGTTTTGGCGCATCGTAATTTAATACGCTGATAATGCCGCCATTGGCGTCCTTACGATAAATTTCTTTACCCGGCTCACCCTGCAGAATATTGTCGTAGCCTTTTTCCACCCCGTTCAGGCCGGTATTATCCGCGCCGACAATACCAATTAAGGGGGCGGAGGCTTCACCCATTGGATAGAAGCGGCTGTCGTCGTAAATTTCGCTGATGCCTTTTATATGAAGGTCGGCAACATCCTTGGCGATACCGAGTTCAACTTTGCGTCCGAGAAAAAGAAAGTGACGGTGTGCGTTCTGATAAATCTTGCTCGCAATTTGGTCTGGCGTGGTATTTAACGCCGAGGCGAGGTACTGCCATTTGGGATCGCGGAAATTAGGGCTATCTTCAACCACTTTTACCGGATCGACCACCACATCGCGCGAAGGTACGCTCATCGCCAGCGCTTCACCGTTCCGGTCTACCAGCGTTCCACGGTTTGTTGGCAGCACCACGGTACGCAGCGAACGTTGATCGGCCTCACGCGCCAGCATCGGGTGATTTAAAAATTGCAGATCCGCCACTCGCACCAGTAAAACAGCAAGGCAAAACAGAATACCTATGCAGAGTATTATGTAACGAGATGTAATAAATGAGTCTTTATTTTGCTTTTCTGTTGATTTTGTTTTCATTTGTAACATTAAACCACATGATTTTTTATTTTTTTAATTAAATGCCAGATGGTCAGCGGTTTAATCGTGACCACAATGATGCGATGCAAATATCCATTTACCCGACGAGCTGAATAATCAGTTTACAGGGAACGTCATTGATAACAAGTCATTAAGTTAACAGATTATTTCAACGTGAAAGGGATATTATCTTGAGCCAGATAGGGGACGTTAGAATGGATATAGCGAATGATAGCGGCAGAAAAACCATCCGAAGATGGTTTTTATCGTTACTGACAGTGTGGCTATTTTGCTCGAAGCCGCAACGTTATCGGATTTATCCGGCTTAGTTGGCTAATGTTGCTTCAGTTACCCTGCAGGCTAAGCCTGGGCGTATGACTGTCTTTTCGCCACAACAGCAGCACTGAACGTTGTAACCCTAACCTTCCAGGGCAGGGAAGGCATCATTGATGTGATGACCAATCGTACCGACAGGCGAATTTAAATATAAAGCTGATTACTTTCTTATCTTTTACTGTTGTTTTTATTAAACAAACCATAGTGAAAATAGATAGCGTTTGTTCTCAATATTTAATACTGGATAAAACAAGCGAAGACAGCGTTCATTCGCTATCGCTATGATACGGTTTAGGTTTAATAATTATTATTTTGTTTTAGCGCGGTGATACTTCTACGCTTTAAATGACCTGATTCAGGTTCTTTTAGAACCAAAGATAATCCACGCTTTCTGTTTCAAGGTAACCAAATGAATAAAAAAACAATTATTATCACGGGTCTTTTTTTTACAACGTACAGTCATGCAAGTGCACTCTATTTCTATGAAATTGGTACGGAAGATACTGCATTAGCAGGCGCGGGTCAGGCGGCACGTGCTCAGGATGCGTCAACGCTATTGACTAACCCAGCAGGTATGACGCGTTTACCGGATCACATGGTCACCGGCGGGCTGCAGGCAATGGGGGGAAATATTCCCTACACCCTTGATGATGAAACGGCGGGGCGCCAAAGCCCGGGCAATATTATGAAGCTTTTTCCCAACGCCAGCATGTTTTATACGCAACGTTTAAGCGACACGGTTTCAGCTGGCCTGGGGTTGTACGGCAACTATGGGCTCGGGATTGATTTTGGCAATTGGGCTGGGGATCGTCTGATTAAAAAAAGTACCATGGTGGCGATGACACTTAGCCCCGGTATTGCCTGGAAATTAAGTGATAAGGTTTCAATTGGTGCGGCAACCGGACTGAACTACGGTGTGCTCTCGCTGACGCGAAACGTCGATGGTAATGACGAAAAACAAAACGACCATGACTGGGCGATGAATTACCGCCTGGGCTTGTTGATGGATTTAACCGATCAAACACGAGCCGGCGTTACCTGGACGAGTAAAACGGACTATCACTTTAATATCGATGGTAAAGCGCGTTTCCCTAACGTGCCAAACGTCGAATATGACCTGCCAATTGCCGCTCAGGTACGTGCGCCACAGCAAATCATGATGAGCCTTGTTCACGACGTTAATAAACAATGGTCGGTTATGGGCGACCTTGGCTGGCAAGACTGGAGCCAGTTTGGTAGTCCGCAGATTTCAGTTAACGGACAATCCAGCGATAAAACTAACCGACTGAAGGATACGTGGCATACGGCATTAGGGGTTCAGTATCGCCCGGATGAACAGTGGCGAGTTAACGCTGGCGTGGCGTTTGACAGCACGCCGTACAAGTCACAAAGCGATGTCGCGCTTTCCCTACCGACCGGCGACGAGTGGCGTTTTGCTACTGGAGCGCAATATCAGATTACCCCTGCCAGCAATATCGGGGTGGCGGTGGAATACCTGCATATGCAGTCTTCACAGGTTAAATCAGCGGCATTTGGCGGCGAATACAACCACCCGTGGCTATGGTTTGCGAGCGTCAATTATAGCTACCAGTTTTAAGCTGAATAATCGCTTTTCATGCCGCAGCCGCGATGGTGTCCAGAATTCGGGACATTCGATTTATCCAGAAATAAACAAGTTATCGATTATCAGCACACGCTAAAAAAACTATTGTAGCGCCACTTCTTAGGTAACTCACTGACTAATGGCAACGCTATAATAGGATGATTATGAAAAAGGCACTTATTACACTCATTATTGCAAATGCACTGACGGCTACGACAGCTTTCGCGGCAGCAGATGCTGGAACCTGGTACACCGGCGGTAAATTCGGCTGGTCACACTATTCGGATACCAGCACCAGCCAGCAAACTAATGCCGACGGAAATAAGTTCGGCGATGTGGGCAAGAATAGCGATAATGTGGGCGGCGGTGTATTTACGGGCTACCAGATTACCCCCTGGCTGGCTGTTGAAGGTGGCTATGATTATTTAGGTAATATGCAGTTTAATGGCCGAAACGGCGCATCGGGTTCTCAGATGAAAAGCCAGGGTCTGCAACTGTCATTAAAAGCCAGCTATGGCCTGACGGATAGCTGGGATCTGTATGGTCGTGCAGGGGCGATGGGCTATCGCGCCGAGTCTGATATTAAAGGCCATAATCGCTTTGATACCGGTGTGCGTCCTGTTGTCGCCGTCGGTACGGAATATGCCTTTAATAAGAACTGGGCTGGCCGTCTGGAATATCAGTGGGTGAGCAATGTGGGTAATGAAAACCAGATTGGCGTATCAAGCGATGTCCATTCTGTCACGGCGGGCCTCTCATACCGTTTTGGTCAGCACGATGATGCTGCGGTTGTTGCCGCACCTGCTGTCGCGGTTACTGCCGCACCACAGCCTCAACGTTTTAACTTAAAATCCGATGTGATGTTTGGCTATGATTCCGCGGCATTAACGGCTGAAGGTAAGGCGGCTATCGCCCAGCTTTATCATAACCCTGGAATGCAGCCAGCGAACGATAAAACGACGGTGGTTATTGGCTATAGCGACCGTACCGGTGCTGCCAATTATAACCAGCAACTTTCCGCCCAGCGTGCTCAGGCCGTTGCCGATGAGTTAGTCGCTTTAGGTATGCCGGCGGCCAACATTACCGCTGAAGGCCATGGCGCCAGTGATTCAGTGACCGGTGCGAGCTGTGATGGACAGTCTGGTCAGCAACTGATTAACTGCCTGGCGCCAGACCGCCATGTGGTGGTCGAGATAACTGACAAGCAGTAATTCAGTGCCAAAAAAGCCCTTCTTATCTTTGGATAAGAAGGGCTTTTTTTAATCAATTTAATCTTCGCTATGATATGAGCGCTGTAGAGAATCATCATGTTTATAGAATCGATGGTATCAAAACTTAAAACTAAAATGTGGAGTTATTTTCTCCCCGTGTTCACCGCTAACAGCTTGAAAGATGGTGAAGTCTATAACTACTACGGCGTTAATTTCTCAGACGTAAAGCAAGAGAAATATCAACTGCTCAAGCTGATTGGCAAAAGCGTAGTGCTTGAAAAATGGAATGCTGAGGAACATGCATATGTTGCCAGATTAAATATCGCGATTAGCGATATTGAGAAAATGAATGTTGAAATCATTCATTGGAAAAAGTATGGCCCGCTCAGGTTCGACTCTATTGTTCTTTTTGCGGTTAACTATTTTACGCGAATCGCCTATCTGAAGAACCTGATTACCCGCACTAAAAATAAGCTGTTCGTTCAGTTTCCACAGAACAGGGAAATGACCGGTCTTGATCGTATCATGCTGCTGAAAATGCTGGTGAGCGAGTATGTCCGCCAATCGCCTGAAAAGACGCATACCGGAGTGACCGGTCATGACGTGATTAATTTACTGTACGGCACGCTTTGGTATCGCCATATAAAGAATGAGGATTTTAGACGTAAGATTTTACTACTGCTGCAATCTCTGGTGGTTACTGGCGATGTCAAACTTGAAGAGGGCAAATATCTTGTTCAGGGCCAGGCGATTTCTACGATTGTCGCGTGGGAGTCGGACGAAAGAAGAGATAAACAGCAGCTAAGAATCCAGAAAAATATCAATCGCTTAATGCTGATTATCACGGCCTCAACGCTGATGATTACGCTGGCCATATTGGCGCAGGCGGGTATCGTTAACCTGCATAATCTTTGGCTGCATCTGACCCAACTGAAGCCGATTCGCCTCTTGTTTAAATTGCTCTAGTCACTGATGGGGAAATTACGCTAAGTTCTGGCGAATGACACCTGGTTTCGCCCAGCTTGTTTGGCCTTATAGAGTTCTTTATCGGCATCTTCAGCCAGTTTTTCCAGCGAACTACCCGTTCTCCACTGGGCAACGCCGAAACTGGCGCTAAGCCAGGAAGAGTGCTGGGATCCTTGATGCGGAATCCTGGCATCACTGATAGTCTGACGAATTCTCTCAGCAATCATAACGGCTTCCTGAATGTGGCTGCAGCGGCTGAGCACGATAAATTCTTCACCCCCAAAGCGGAACGCGGTATCCGTTGATTTTCGGAGAGACTGGGATAGGCATTTTGCGGTCTTCACCAGGCATTCATCGCCAGCAACATGGCCATAGAGATCGTTATACTGCTTGAAAAAATCGATATCCATGATGATCATGAATAGCTTCTCGCCCGGTTTCCGCAGTAGCTGGACATTCTCGTCGAAATGCGTATTCAGACTGCCTTTGTTCAGCAACCCGGTAAGAGAATCGCGATGAGCCAATCGCGTAAGTTTTTTAATCAGCATACTTTTGGCGAATTCGCTGTTCTGTGTGCGAACATACCATTCCAGAAGAATATACCGAGCGCTTATTACCACTGCGAAAATAATAATTGTTCCAGAAATTTGTAATGGATTGAATTTCTCAAAAGATGTCAGTTCACTAAGGATCATTGAAAATACAATGGGTGCGCAAAAAAGAATCAATATTCTTCCTGATATATAAAATGAAATAGTTGCTGGTAATAAGAGGGTGATGAGTAAGGCGAGGGAGGTTGCGGGCGTATTGTAGTTCTGCATCATAAAGTAAAACATTCCTCCCCATAACAAACCTAACATCAACACCAAAAGGGCTAACGTTAATGGCTGGAATTTCTTTTTGATGTGCCTTCTCAAGTAAAAGCCGAACAATGCAACGATGATAGTAATAAAGCATAACTTGTTGATTATGGTGCTGTTGAGACTGCTGGAGGAGTGAGAGACATTGCTGGCCAGCGTCCATAGACAAAAAATCACGTTAAGACTAAGAAACCAGATGTAGCCCCAGGAGTTAACGATATCTAAAATTCGCTTACTGTCGGTCATTACCTTCATTGTCTACGGCTCGCCATTTATAACTCTAGTCTGGAATTATAGTCTAATCATGCATGCTGCCACGTCTTGAATTCGTTTAAGACTGGACAAAGCTCAAATGAACCTACGGTGTTTAAGCCTTACGCGCAATAATAAAAATAAATGTATCTGGGTTATAGCCATGTTCAGAATGCGGGCTGGAGAATGTGCGTGGCCATTACGGTGATTAATCCTGCTGCTGCCATTGCTTTGCTGGAAAGCGCAAGCCGACGGCCTGTTTGATCCTGAAGATGGCATGCTGGATATGAGTCGCTACCTGCAGGATAACCAATATGGTTTTTTCCCATCCCCGTCGTGATTACGGAGCCCGTCGTGGGATACGGCGGTGGGTTGTTTGGCCTTTTTTTGCATGGCAAAGGTAAACGTGAGGATCAACGTTTTGTTCCTCCGCCTATCTAATGAAAGCGCTCAGCCGCTGATGTTGACGTTTCCTGCTGTTGTCGAAGGGTATCAACGTTCACATTTGGGGGCGCTACAAATCTATCCTGGGAAAGAGATGCAGTTACTTCCGTTACCTGAATCCTTCTACAGCACGCAGCAGTTTCAAAAACTGGCCGATAAGACAGCGCGTTCGGATAAGGTGCTTTTTGATAGGATACAAAAATAATTAAGGCCACAATCGTGGCCTTAGGCTGATATTTTCGACGCTGGTTTTCGTCAATACGATCGCGTATCAGTTGAAGCCAAGACGGATCAAATCCAGCGGGCAATAGACGCCATCGCACCCTTCAATCTCAACGGAGTCAGTACGGCGAATTTGCTCAGCCGTTTTACCTTCACCGTGAATTGACCGGATAACGCCCGTCGCGCCATTGTTAGCAATCATGACGCGGCTGCCAATAGTGATAGCGTTACGGTTACGATCGTAGGTTTTCATCGTCTCCTCCTTTCACATTTCAAGACGGGATACATTTGCGGTGTGAATTAATACCGCTGTGACACGCGTCATGTTTTGAGCTTCGTCAAAAGAGTGGTTATTTTTAGATGGAGTGATTGCGGAGTGAAAAACGAATCAGGATTTCCGATAGCTGACAAACCACAGCACAAACCCGCCAGCGGCGCCAACGCCGGCCATGCTGAGAAAGAGAAGGGCATGAGAGAGGAAATAATCAGGCAAGGTCATACGTCCATTCCACACATCTTCAGTTGAGTCACCAATCGCAAAATCAATGAAGACCAACACGAAGACGAACATGAGGGCATAGGTGATCATCATGTAGCAAAGCGCGTAAAGCTTAAAATCAGTCTTGCTGCTCACGAGTGTGCCCCGGTGTGGTTTGAACGGGTAAGATAACGTATTGCGGGAAAGATGCCTAGATGCGTGAATGGGTAGGAAGAACGTGCCAGAGGCGCTGGCGCTCTGGCGTGCGACTTAATCAACAATAAAGAGTCTGGCGCCCATGGTGGTTCTGGACTGATGTGGCTCAGCGTTATCACCAACCTGGTAGCTCATTCCGGCTTTCAGTACAAATACGCGCCCATCCTCGAGCGTGGTTTCTAATTCGCCTTCCATACAAAAAAGAATGTGTCCTTTATGGCACCAATGATCTGCAAGATAGCCTGGGCTGTACTCAACCATCCGCACGCGGATTTGATTGGGCTCGGTACCAAAGTGCTGCGTACGCCAGTACGCGATACCGGTTTCTCCGGGATGCTCTGTGCTTTCAATCTTGCTCCAGTCGGTCGTGCCAAACGCAAATGCATCCATTTTCATGTTTATGGTTTCTCTTTTTGATGGGGTGAACGTCTTTAGAGTAGAGGGCAGCATAAAATTTGACCGTTTAATTATTCTCGTTCTACACGCGTTTTTCAGGAAGCTGTGTGGCAAATTTAATAGCCATGGAAAAAATATCTGATTTTCAGACCCATAAACTTTAAAACTGGCCACAGATAGTGTTGGATAATATAAGACGAAGGTAAAACCACGACTACCGCAAACATCGAGCAGAGTCCGTAAATCGTACTCTTTCGCGCTAACTCAGCGAAATCAATGTTGAATGACCCGTATTCAATCATCATTCTCGTGCTCGAACCCACAAAACACGTACCAAAAACTCCGACAAAAAGGTAGGTAAGTACACAAGCATAGCGGATAACTGTCTTGAAAGGTCTCACACAACCTCCAGTGATAATACTCTGTTTATAAGTTAAAACAGGCTATTCATCAATGCATAAATTGGCCTGTCTTACAGATGAAGGGATTATCTAATATTGGTAGCTCTAATGCGCTTTTGGCCTTAACGCAATGAGGTATAATCCGTTTCGTAACAATGGATACCATATGTTTTTAAGAGCAGTGTTTTCTATAGCGATGCTAATACCTGTGCACGCATGGGCAGATAAAGGCGATTTTACATTTCAGATTGCCGATAGCGTTAATGCTATTCCATCGGCATGCGTGGCGTCATTGGAATACTCGCCTAAAGATGAATTTGATTCTGAGAATGTATTTCTTTCACTCAACTCGGAGTGTGCAAAACCTTTAACTCAGTTAACAAGACAGAACATCGGCAAGACCGCCATTATTTTCTACAGAGGAAATGCGCTCTCCCCGGTAGTCATTACCTCCGCTCTGGGTATCACTTTCAGAATTTCATCAAAGCAAATACCGAGAGTTATTCTCCTGCAGATGCTAAATGATTACGGCGTTACGCTTAAAGTAAATGGATAGTAGCGGTTTGTGTTGCCTACAAGCGCGTAAAGTCCAGGTTCTGCCTTTGCAGAACGCGAAGCCTTACGTAGATGCTAATCAATGCCCGTCGGGGTTTTTTAATCTATGCTCAATGGACATTTGTCGAGAGTGACACTATGAAGCCGAAGAAACCAACGAAACCAAATGCCGAGCATCAGCACCAATTAGATCTTGAATTGGTAAAGAGGAAGCCAACTAACCGAGCCGAAGCAAGAGCCCATCTGGCAGCACAGTTGCGTATCAGTAAGCATAAGGCTAATGGCCGGAAAGGTTTCAAAAGTGGTGTACAAGAGGCACGGGCTGCCTTATCTAAAGCAAACGCAACCAGATTTAGTGATGGCGTGGTTGAGTCAGTGGACACCGACAGAATATCAGAGAGCAATAAGCGCTGGAGAGGGAGAACCGCAGACTGATTTGCGATAGTAGAGATAACGCCTTGCTATCAAATCGGGCAAAACGGTAAAAGCGCGATAGCTGCTTCTTAATAACGGTGTTAGTGCTTGAAGGTAATGCAAGCAGAGAATACAGGTGACAGTATGATTAAAAAGTTGACGTGAATCGCCACGGGTCTAACAGACATGACCCCACACCGGTTGACGATCCTGCCCTATATGCACCGGTAGTAAACACGTTTTTAAGCCTCGTCGATGTGCGGGGCTTTTTATGCGCATCAATGACCATTACAGCTCTGAAGTGTATAATTCTCGCTTTGCGTTAGGTTATGCCATGAAAAAAATGATATTTGCAGCGTTGTTTTTGATGGGGACCGCACAGGCCGCTAATCAGCCGACAATGCTCGTTTTTAAATGTACCCCTGAACATTCCAAAAAAAGCACTATTGTTACTTGGCAGGATGTAGAAAAAGCAGATGGATGGCATCGTTATGCCAGTTGGAAAGATCGGCTGGGTGACCATTTTGGTATCGAGCTCTACTTTAACGGCTCTGCTCCAAACGATGATGGTCAGATTGAAGACTTCTACGTATTTGGCAATATGGATGCTGCGAAGAAAATAGCTGGCCCCACAGTTACGATGACTTTCAATAAAAAGGCCAAAAAAATAACGTACAGTATTAGCAACGACATCGCTGGTTCCGATGTCAGCGCTCAGATTGAGAAGGGTAGCTGTGTTTTGAGCGACAAAGGATAAGCCTTCGACGTTTATAATTTTTTTATCTCCCTTAGAAGCTGCCTTAGGCAGCTTTTTCTATTTTCAGAATACGGAAGCCTTCACTATGTTGGGAGATACTGGATATACGGTCAGTTGCCTAGTTTATGAACATTCACTAATTCGGGATCCATTTGATCGAAGGGGGCGCAATCATGAAACTCATAATACAACCCCTTATCAAGATAGCGGCTGCAGACAAGCTCTACAACACTGTCAGCATCGAAGTTCTTGAGCCACTGAATATCTTCGGATTTTGTGTTATGTGGGCGGAAGGAAAATCCTATACCACCTTCTTTACTGACGGCGTAACAGTCAGTATCTGTTTCACATCGTATACGGTCGATAGTCATTGAAAATCTTACCCAACCGCGTCGAAGTTGATCTTTCAGCTTTAGTTCATTTTTAACTCGTTGTTCTGAAACGTCGTCAATGCTGTAGGTATAAATCTCAATTTTCGGCTTTGGTTTGACTTCCTGCTTGGGGGGAGGAGAAGGCTCAGTTTGCTGGCTTGGGGCTGCGGGTGTGACTCCTGATGCAGGTACGGAATTTCCTGCAAAATGGTACCCCACAAGGCCACCAATGATTAGGCAACCTAGCCCCGTGGCTAAAACACCATAATTGTTCATCGTAAATCTCATTCAACTCATTAGTTAGACGAAAAGTATACATGAATTGAATTTTAACTATTAAATCTGTTTCAGGCTCCGGGAAAAAACCTCGACCGATATTGTGATGCGGTTGTTAATCGGCTGGCACTATGCACTTACAAACAACTTCCGCCTGAGTTTGGGGGCATCAAAAAGACCGTATATGTCCCCATATGTCCATACCTCACTTTTCCTAACCTACTGATTATCCGCTAAGTGCTTGATTCACTGAAACCCTCAAAACCGATTAAATAAATAGGCATTGGCTATACATCTTTAGCACATCTCGCCAATCCACCTATCACCATTAATAAATCCATTATTTTTCAAAGTATTGTAAAAATAAATCTATCTCAATCGGCGATTGTTGCAGGGTCTATGCTTATAAAAAGGCATAAATAAAGGGAAAACGGGGAATACCCCCACGCGGCGCGGGTTGAAGTGATAATCATTATCACTAACATGGTGTTATCCCTTTGTGGTTCCACTGATGAGGTAGACCTATGGATTTGCATTCAGGAACTTTCGATCCCAGTGATGTGACCTGGCGCGGCGTGACGCTCACGCCGCCCGCTGCGGCGCATATACGGGAGTTGGTCAAACAACAACCCGGTATTCAGGGCGTGCGGCTTGGGGTGAAACAGACCGGCTGCGCGGGTTTTGGCTATGTGCTGGACGCGGTGAGTGAACCGAATAAAGACGATCTGCTGTTCGAAGCCGACGGCGCGAAGCTGTGGGTACCTTTAAGCGCGATGCCGTTTATTGACGGTACGGAAGTGGATTACGTGCGGGAAGGCCTGAACCAGCTGTTTAAATATCATAACCCGAAGGCGCAGAACGAATGTGGCTGCGGCGAAAGCTTCGGGGTATAGGCGGTACATAATGACGCGCAATACTGATGCAAGTGACGATGTCCAGACCTGGGCCGGCGGCCCGCTGAACTATAAAGAAGGGTTTTTTACCCAACTACAGACCGACGAACTGGCGAAAGGGATCAATGAAGAGGTGGTGCGGGCGATTTCAGCCCGACGCAATGAGCCCGAGTGGATGCTGGAATTTCGCCTGAAGGCTTATCACGCCTGGACCCAGATGGAAGAGCCGCACTGGCTGAAGGCCCACTACGCCTCGCTGAACTATCAGGACTACAGCTATTACTCTGCACCGTCGTGCGGCAACTGCGATGATACCTGTGCTTCCGAACCGGGCGCGCAGCAGCAAACCGGGGCCAGCAGCTTTTTGACCGATGAAGTTGAAGCGGCCTTCAACCAGCTCGGCGTGCCGGTGCGCGAAGGCAAAGAGGTAGCGGTAGATGCCATTTTTGACTCTGTCTCGGTTGCCACCACCTATCGGGAAAAGCTCGGCGAGCAGGGGATTATTTTCTGCTCTTTTGGCGAAGCGATCCACGATCACCCTGAACTGGTCCAGCGCTACCTCGGCACCGTCGTGCCTGAAAACGACAACTTCTTCGCCGCGCTGAATGCGGCAGTGGCCTCGGACGGCACCTTTATCTACATCCCGAAAGGGGTGCGCTGCCCGATGGAGCTATCGACCTATTTTCGTATTAACGCCGAGAAGACCGGCCAGTTTGAACGCACCATCCTGATTGCCGACGAAGGCAGCTATGTCAGCTATATCGAAGGCTGTTCCGCCCCGGTGCGCGACAGCTACCAGCTGCACGCGGCGGTCGTTGAGGTGATCATCCATAAAGATGCGGAAGTGAAATACTCCACCGTGCAGAACTGGTTCCCCGGCGACAACAACAGCGGTGGGATCCTCAACTTCGTCACCAAGCGTGCGCTGTGCGAAGGGGAAAATAGCAAGATGTCCTGGACGCAGTCGGAAACCGGCTCGGCCATCACCTGGAAATATCCGAGCTGCATACTGCGTGGGGATAACTCGGTCGGCGAGTTCTTCTCAGTGGCGCTGACTAGCGGCCATCAGCAGGCCGACACCGGCACTAAGATGATCCACATCGGCAAAAATACCCGTTCGACGATTATTTCGAAGGGGATCTCTGCTGGTCACAGTCAGAACAGCTATCGCGGGCTGGTGAAAATCATGCCGACGGCAACCAATGCGCGTAACTACACCCAGTGCGACTCAATGCTGATTGGCCCTGACTGCGGGGCGCATACCTTCCCATATGTTGAGTGCCGCAATAACAGCGCGCAGCTGGAACATGAAGCCACAACCTCACGCATCGGTGAAGATCAGTTGTTTTACTGCCTGCAGCGCGGCATCAGCGAAGATGATGCTATCTCGATGATCGTGAACGGCTTTTGTAAGGATGTTTTCTCGGAGCTGCCGCTGGAATTCGCCGTGGAAGCGCAAAAACTGCTGGCTATCAGCCTCGAACACAGCGTCGGTTAAGGATTAAGGGAAACGGTATGTTGAATATCAATGAATTAGAAGTCTCGGTTGACGATAAAGCGATCCTGCGCGGCGTTAACCTGAACGTGCGTCCAGGCGAGGTGCACGCCATTATGGGGCCAAATGGCTCAGGGAAAAGTACGCTCTCTGCGACGCTGGCGGGCCGTGAAGATTATACCGTTACCGGCGGTTCGGTAACGTTTAAGGGCAACGACCTGCTGGCGTTGTCTCCGGAAGAACGGGCCGGAGAGGGCATCTTTATGGCTTTCCAGTATCCGGTTGAGATCCCAGGGGTCAGTAACCAGTTCTTCCTGCAAACCGCGCTGAACTCGGTGCGCGCGCATCGTGGGCAGGAACCGCTGGATCGTTTTGACTTCCAGGATCTGATGGAAGAGAAAATCGATCTGCTGAAGATGCCCGCGGATCTCCTGACCCGCTCGGTTAACGTTGGTTTCTCCGGCGGGGAGAAGAAGCGTAACGATATTCTACAGATGGCGGTGCTGGAGCCTGAGCTTTGTATTCTCGATGAAACGGATTCCGGGCTGGATATCGATGCTCTCAAAATCGTCGCCGACGGCGTGAACTCGCTGCGCGACGGCAAGCGGGCGTTTATCATCGTCACCCACTACCAGCGCATTCTGGATTACATCAAACCTGACGTGGTGCACGTGCTCTATCAAGGGCGTATTGTGAAATCCGGCGATTTCCGTCTGGTGAAACAACTGGAGGAGCAGGGCTATGGCTGGCTTAGCGAACAACAGTAGCGCGCTGCAGCAGTGGCATGCGCTGTTTCAGTCGCGGGGCGGCAACGTGTCGCCTCAGGCGCAACAGCACCTCCAGCAGGTACAAAAGCTGGGTCTGCCAACACGCAAAGATGAAGACTGGAAGTACACTTCGCTGGATAAACTGCTCGCCAGCACTTTCGTTGCTCCGGCACTGCCTGCGCTGACCGTCGCAGAGCGCGATGCGCACGCGGTGGCGCTGGATGCCTATCGGCTGGTGTTTGTTGACGGGCAGTTCGACGCCCGACTGAGCGACGATTTATCGGCGAGTGGCTTTGAGGTGACGGTTAATAACCAGCGTCAGTCGCTGCCGGATGCCGTGCACGGTGAAGTGTTCCTCCATCTGACTGAAGGGCTGGCAACCAGTGTGACCCATATTGCGGTGGCGCGTAATCAGCATCCGGCAAAACCGCTGCTGCTGCTGCATATTACCCGTGGCCTTGATTCTGATGAGATGAACACTGCGCACTATCGCCACCACCTGCGGCTGGCGGAAGGGGCACAGGCAACGGTGATTGAGCAGTACGTTAGCCTGAATGCCGCGCGCCATTTTACCGGTGCGAGGTTGACCGCAGAGGTGGCAGACAACGCGCAACTTCAACATTTTAAACTGAACGGTGAGAATGCTCTGAGCTATCACTTTGCCCACAACGATTTGCGACTAGGACGGGATGCTTCGGCTTTCAGCCACAGCTTCCTGTTGGGCTCGGCGGTCACGCGCCACCACACCAGCACACAGCTGAATGGTGAAAACAGCACCCTGCGGGTGAATAGCCTGTCGATGCCGGTGGGCAACGAAGTGTGCGATACCCGCACCTGGCTTGAACATAATCAGGGTTACTGCAACAGCCGCCAACTGCATAAAACCATCGTTAACGATAAGGGCCGGGCGGTGTTTAACGGCGTGATTACCGTGGCGCCGCACGCGATTAAAACCGATGGGCAGATGACCAACAACAACCTGCTGCTCGGTCGGCTGGCGGAAGTGGATACCAAGCCGCAATTGGAAATCTACGCCGATGATGTGAAGTGCAGTCACGGTGCCACCGTGGGTCGTATCGACGATGAGCAGCTCTTTTACTTACGCTCACGCGGGATAGCGCAGGAGGAGGCGAAAAAAATCATCCTCTATGCGTTTGCCGCCGGGCTGACCGATGCCATTGCCCTGGAAGCGCTCAAGCAGCACGTGCTGGCGCGCATTGGGCTGCGTCTGGCAGGAGGCAAACAATGACTTTTTCCGTACAACAGGTTCGCGGTGATTTTCCAGTGCTGGCGCGTGAAGTGCATGGTCAGCCGCTGGTTTATCTCGACTCGGCCGCCAGCGCGCAAAAACCAGAACAGGTGATCAACGCCGAAGCGACCTTTTATCGCCACGGTTATGCCGCTGTACACCGGGGGATCCACACGCTCAGCGCCGAAGCCACACAGCGTATGGAAGATGTGCGTCAGAAAGTGGCGCACTTCCTCCATGCTGCCAGCGCCGAAGAGATCGTGTTTGTCCGCGGCACCACCGAGGCGATTAACCTGGTGGCGAATAGCTGGGGAAGCAGCAACATCAAGGCCGGTGACAATATCGTGATTACCGCCATGGAGCATCATGCCAATATCGTCCCCTGGCAGATGCTCTGTGCGCGCAGTGGGGCGGAGCTGCGGGTTATCCCACTCACGCCTGACGGCACCCTGCAACTTGATGCCGTAGAGGCGCTGTTTGACGAACGCACCCGTCTGCTGGCCGTCACCCAGGTCTCCAACGTACTGGGCACGGAAAATCCGCTATCGGCGCTGATCGCCCTGGCCCATCGCCACAGCGCGAAAGTGCTGGTGGACGGTGCGCAGGCGGTGATGCATCTGCCGGTTGATGTGCAGACGCTGGACTGCGATTTCTATGCTTTCTCCGGTCATAAGCTCTATGGCCCGACCGGGATCGGTGCGCTGTACGTCAAAGCGGAGATCCTACAGGAGATGCCACCGTGGGAAGGGGGTGGCTCCATGATCGCGACCGTCAGCCTGACTGAAGGCACCACCTGGACCAAAGCGCCGTGGCGTTTTGAAGCGGGTACGCCCAACACCGGCGGCATTATTGGCCTCGGTGCGGCGCTGGACTACGTGAATGCGCTGGGGCTGACGGCGATCGACGAATACGAGCAGACGCTGATGCGCTACGCGCTGGACGCGCTGGCCACCGTGCCTGATCTGCATCTTTACGGCCCCGCCGAGCGCCGCGGGGTGATTGCCTTTAACCTCGGCAAGCATCACGCCTATGACGTGGGCAGTTTTCTCGATAACTACGGCATCGCCGTACGCACCGGCCACCACTGCGCCATGCCGCTGATGGCATTTTACCAGGTTCCCGCCATGTGCCGGGCCTCGCTGGCGATGTACAACACCGTAGAAGAGGTCGACAGGCTGGTGGCAGGGTTACAGCGCATCAGGCGCTTATTGGGCTAACAGGGAGCAACGATGGCGGCTTTACCGGATAAAGACAAACTGCTGCGCAACTTCACGCGCTGCGCAAACTGGGAAGAGAAGTATCTCTACATCATCGAACTGGGGCAGCGCCTGGCGCCGTTAAGCGCTGAACAACACCGCCCGGAACACCTTATTCAGGGTTGTCAGAGCCAGGTGTGGATAGTGATGGGGCGCGATGAACAGGGCAGGATAACTCTGCAGGGCGATAGCGATGCCGCTATTGTTAAAGGATTGATTGCCGTGGTGTTTATCCTCTACGATGGGATGACCGCCGCCGACGTTCAGGCATTTGATGTTCGCCCCTGGTTTGAACAGCTGGCGCTGGCGCAGCATCTGACACCGTCGCGCTCTCAGGGGCTGGAGGCGATGATTCGGGCAATTCGTACGCAAGCAGCCAGTTTTAGCTAATATCAAATAGACAGCTTTCATTCTGTTACGAAAGGCGGGCTTAAGCCCGCCACGCTGGTGGTTCAGCTTTCTGGCACGTTGTCAGTGAATATGAATAAGGAATCCAGATATGAAGCGCGCGTCCCTCTTAACACTCAGCATTTTAGGAGCCCTCAGCGCCATTTCCAGCGCCTGGGCCGTTGACTACCCATTACCCCCCGCCAATAGTCGTTTAATCGGCCAGAATCAAACCTACACCGTTCAGGACGGTGATAAGAATCTACAGGCCATCGCCCGGCGCTTTGATACGGCGGCGATGCTGATCCTCGAAGCCAACAATACTATTGCCCCGGTGCCAAGACCCGGTACCGTTGTGACTATCCCGTCGCAGATGCTGCTGCCGGATGTGCCGCGTGAAGGGATCGTGGTGAACCTGGCCGAACTGCGTCTCTACTACTTCCCACCGGGAGAGCAGCAGGTGCAGGTTTATCCTATTGGGATAGGCCTTCAGGGGCTGGAGACGCCGGAAATGACGACACGTGTGGGACAGAAGATCCCCAATCCTACCTGGACGCCAACGGCGGGCATCCGCGCGCGCTCTCTGGAGCGTGGCGTCACGCTGCCAGCAGTGGTGCCTGCTGGGCCGGGTAACCCGCTGGGGCTCTTTGCGTTGCGCCTGGCGTACGGTAACGGCGAGTATCTCATTCACGGCACTAACGCCCCGGACAGCGTCGGTCTGCGCGTCAGCTCGGGTTGTATTCGCATGAATGCGCCGGACATCAAAGCGCTGTTCGCCCAGGTACGTAGCGGAACGCCGGTCAGGGTGATCAATGAACCGGTGAAGTACGCCGTCGAGCCGGATGGTTCTCGCTATCTGGAAGTGCATCGCCCGCTGTCGCAGAACGAAGCACAGGACACGCAAACCATGAAGATGACGTTATCCCCTGGCTTTAAGCAGTTCGTCCAGCAGGCGAGCGTGAGCGAAGACCAGGTGAAGAAAACGCTGTCGCGTCGTGCCGGTTATCCGGTGATTATCTCTACGGGGAAAGGAACGGCTTCTGCGGCTGAACCGGTGCTGTCGGTACAGAACAGTGCGCGGGGAGAAACGGTGGGTGCAGAAACGTCATCCGGGAAGGTGACGCAGTAGAGCAGGCAAATCGCAGACAAAAAAAATGGCGCACAATGTGCGCCATTTTTATTACCAGAACTCTTACTTACGGTAAGAGTGAGCCTGGTTGTCCAGACGCTGGTTAGCACGAGCTGCGTCGTCTTTAGCAGCCTGAACGTCGGAACGCATTGCGTTCACGTCGTTGCTCAGCTGGTCAACTTTAGCGTTCAGAGTCTGAACGTCAGAAGACAGCTGATCGATTTTAGCATTGCTGGAGCAACCTGCCAGCAGAGTAGAACCCAGGATTACCGCGCCCAGTACCAGTTTAGTACGATTCATTATAAATACCCTCTAGATTGAGTTAATCTCCATGTAGCGTTACAAGTATTACACAAACTTTTTTATATTGAGAATATTTTTTTATGCGTTTTCCCTTATTTTTGATCGTTCGCTCAAAGAACCATCGACTTTAGGATTTTGTGGCGAAAAAGTGTGTGAAAACAGGGAACTTCCATCGGATTCATCTTAGAAAAACCGAGTTTAAATAGTGACAGCCTATTTGATTTTTTATTGAGCTCAGTTATCTGAGTGTATAAAAAAAGCGCCCAGAGGGCGCTTTTTTAAGCAAACTATAATAAGTATGTAGATTATTACAGTACGTGCACGGATGCAGTGTTGGTGGTTCCGCTTGGAACCAGCGCGCCAGAAACCATGACAACAACGTCACCTTTCTGAGCCAGACCGCTTTCCAAAGCCACTTCTTTACCCATACGGTAGAAATCATCAGTAGAGCTGATTTCTTTGACAACCTGAGCGATAACGCCTTTGCTCAGTACCAGCTGACGAGCAGTGGTTTCGTTGGTGGTCAGCGCCAGAATGGTGGCATCCGGGAAGTATTTACGGATAGCACGTGCAGATTTACCGCCCTGGGTAGCAACCACGATCAGCGGTGCGTCCAGTTTTTCTGCAGTTTCAACGGCGCCACGGCATACGGCTTCAGTGATGCGCAGTTTGCGGCTGTCGTTGTTGAAGTCCAGACGGCTGGTCATCACGCGGTCAGTACGTTCGCAGATGGTAGCCATAATGGTTACCGCTTCCAGCGGGTATTTACCTTTAGCGGATTCGCCGGACAGCATGACAGCATCGGTACCGTCGAGGATGGCGTTCGCTACGTCGCCTGCTTCAGCGCGGGTAGGACGTGGGTTTTTGATCATGGAATCCAGCATCTGGGTCGCAGTGATAACGACTTTACGTGCACGGATACATTTTTCGATGATCATCTTCTGCGCGAAGATAACTTCTTCAACTGGGATCTCAACGCCCATATCGCCACGAGCAACCATGATACCGTCAGACGCTTCGAGGATTTCGTCGAAGTTGTTCAGGCCTTCCTGGTTTTCGATTTTGGAGATGATCTGGATGTTTTCGCCGCCGTGCGCCTTCAGGTGCTCGCGAATTTCAACAACGTCAGAGCGTTTACGGATAAAGGATGCTGCAACGAAGTCAACGCCTTGCTCGCAACCGAAGATCAGATCCTGTTTGTCTTTCTCAGCCAGTGCTGGCAGAGCGATAGAAACGCCTGGCAGGTTAACGCCTTTGTTTTCGCCCAGGTCACCGTTGTTCAGCACTTTACAGATAACCTTGTTACCTTCGATAGCGGTCACTTCCATACCGATCAGACCATCGTCTACCAGTACGGTGTTGCCTACGGTCAGGTCAGTAGTAAAGCCTTCGTAAGTCACAGCAACGATTTCGCTGTTACCCACAACGGATTTGTCGGTGGTGAAAGTGAAGGTCTGGCCCGCTTTCAGGGAAACGTCGTTACCGCCTTCCAGCTTGATGGTACGGATTTCTGGACCTTTGGTATCCAGCAGGATAGCTGCTTTCTTACCGGTTTTGCTCAGCACGTTGCGCAGGTTTTTGATGCGCTGACCGTGTTCAGCATAGTCGCCGTGAGAGAAGTTCAGACGCATGACGTTCATGCCAGCGTCAAGCATTTTGCCTAACATCTCTTCGGATTCAGTTTTCGGCCCGATGGTACAAACAATTTTGGTCTTTTTCATGACAGTCTTAGTCTTTAAGTTGAGATTGAGAAGGATTGGGATTTTGAATTCTCGCTCCATGCGCGCACGGCCACGGAGTCAAACCGGTATTACGAAAGTTGCTATGCCACGCCATAAGGATAGGTGACATAAAAAAAGCGTGCAGAGGAAAGTGTGCTAGAGGTTCAGCATAGTTAAATAGGCGATGTTTTAATCGTTTATTAATGCAGTCCAATGAGCTGAAACCATTCAAGAAAGAAACGCCGCAGATTATACGATGTTATGTTGCAAAAAGAAAATAAAAACACTGTTTCAAAATCAAAAGGCGCTAATTAACAAAACAAAAACGAATTATTTCTAAAAATGTAACAGCGAAGATGCGCAACAAACTGCGTAAAGCCGCGCGGTGGCCGTTGCTGATTTGCTTTATCCACTAATAGAATCAATAATAATTTGATTCTTAATGGAAATTAGCGAGCGTAAACGATGGGAAATCAGGCGAAAGACGACGTTTTATATCAGGAAATGTGCCGCGTGGTGGGCAAGGTAGTGCTGGAAATGCGCGATTTAGGCCAGGAGCCAAAGCATATTGTGATTGCAGGTGTGGTGCGTACGGCGCTGGCGAATAACAAAATCCAGCGCTCCGAGCTGACGCGCGAAGCGATGCAAAAGGTAGTGACTGCGCTTTCAGGGCAGTGATAACGCCCTGAAATAAATAATGATCAGGCGATGACGAAGCGTAGAATTGCTTTCACCGCCAGCTCGCTGTGGTGGGAAATCAGCGCATCGTCATCGATTTCCGGAAGCGGGCCGTCCAGATAGAGGCTATTAAAGCTATAAAAGTTGGAAACCTGATAGAAGCTGAAGCTGCTGATCAGGCGATGCACATCGCGGGCTTCAAGCGCAGGCTGGAAAATGCCCTGCGCCTGCCCGCGATGAAGAATGTGCTCCAGCAGCGAAAGGGCGCTTTTATTGAGTCGTTTCAGGTCGCCTGACGCCAGCAGCCATTTCCCGCGCTGCATGTTCTCCATACAGATAATCCGCATAAAGTCCGCATGTTCAGCGTGGTAGCGAACGCTCCACTTCACCAGTTGCACCAGTGCTTCTACAGGCGGCTGATTCTCCAGACCGAGTTGCTGCTCGGTTTCACGGATCCGTGAATAAACATACTGAAGAACCGACTGGTACAGCTGTTCCTTCGTTTTGAAGTAGTAAACCACCATGCGTTTGGTCGTTTGTGCCTCCCCGGCAATCTGTTCCATTCTGGCTCCCGCCAACCCATGTTCGGCAAACACGGCAATGGCCGCGTTGAAAATACGGTTCTTGAGCGACTGGGCTTCGTCTTGAGTAATGGCGGACATAACAACTCCTGTTAACTTTTCCAAGGGAACAAAAAATACACACAATGATCACAATTTAGCAACCAAATATGGCGCAGACGAACCAAATGATTCATATTCATCCCACCGTTACCGCATGAGCCTGGTGAAACTATGTTGCGTTCTATTGCTACCGTGTCTATTTCTGGAACCCTGCCTGAAAAGCTGAGCGCAATTGCGGCGGCAGGCTATCAGGGCGTTGAGATCTTCGAAAATGATTTGCTCTATTATACCGGCACGCCTGCGGATGTCCGTAGCATGGCCGACGATCTGGGGCTTAAAATCACCTTATTTCAGCCGTTTCGCGATTTTGAAGGTGGCACGCGCGCGCAGTTTGCCGCCAACCTTGAGCGGGCTAAGCGTAAATTTGCACTGATGCACGAACTGGGCTGCGACACGCTGTTGCTTTGCAGTAACGTTCAGGCGGACTGCTCTGCCGATATTGACCTCCAGATTGCCGATCTCCGCGCGCTGGCGACGCTCGCCGAGCAGGAAAATATCCGCATTGGCTATGAAGCGCTGGCCTGGGGAACGCATGTTAACCGTTGGTACCAGGCATGGGAACGGGTGAAGGCGGTAGATAGCCCAGTGCTGGGTATTGTGCTAGACAGCTTCCATATTCTGTCACTCGGTGACGATCTCAGCCGCCTGCATGAAGTCCCGGTCGATAAAATTACCTTCCTGCAGCTGGCGGATGCGCCGTTGATGAAAATGGACGTGCTCGAATGGAGTCGTCATTTCCGCTGCTTCCCTGGCCAGGGTGAACTGCCGCTGGTGGAGTTTACACGTGAGCTTACACGCGTGGGCTATCGCGGGCCGTGGTCGCTGGAGATCTTTAACGACGGCTTCCGCGCCTCTCCGAATGGTGCAACGGCCAAAGATGGCTATCGCTCACTGCTGTGGCTGGAAGAGCAAACGCACCGCGCGTTGGATCACACCGACGCCTGTCTGTTCCAGACCGCGAATTTACCCACTTACCAGGGCACCGAGTTTATTGAATTTGCCGCCAGCCCCGCAGAGGCTAAAAAGCTGAGCGCCATGCTCAGTGGGATGGGGTTTACGCTTGCCGGTACGCACCGTTCAAAGCAGGTCGCACTGTGGAGCAACGGCGGGGCGCGAGTGATTATCAACGCTCAACCACACAGCTGGGCCGATCACTTCTACCAGCGTCACGGCGTGTCGCTGTGCGCAATGGCGCTGCGGGTCAGCGAAAGCGCGCCGATTGTGGCGCGGGCAAAAGCCTATGGCTACGCCACCTGGCAGGGCGAGGTGGGGCCGAATGAGAGCACGATACCAGCGGTTTGCGCACCCGACGGCAGCCTCATCTATCTGGTGGAAGGTAATCAGGATATCTACAGCCAGGATTTCAACCTGACCGCAACGGCAAACGGCGGCGCGCTGCTGGGTATTGATCATCTGGCACTAGGGATGGAGGCCGACAGCCGTGATAACTGGGTGATGTTCTGCCGGGCGGTATTGGGCTTTACGCTTGAACATGAACAGACGATGCCAGATCCCTACGGCCTGGTGCGCAGCCTGGCGGTACAAAGCCCGCAGGGCAATATTCGCCTGGCGCTGAATATCTCGCAAAGCCGGGCTACGCAGATAGCACGATCCGTTGCCTGCTATCAGGGTGCGGGGCTTCAGCATGCCGCGTTTGCCTGCCGTGACCTGCCGGCATTACTGGACAAGCAACCGCTGGCGGAGTCGCTCTCCTTGCCGGTACCGGCAAACTATTATGACGATCTGCTGGCCCGTTTTGGCGGCCCGGAACAGGTTGCCCTTATGCAGCGTCAGCAAATTCTCTACGACCGTGATGCCGCTGGCGGTGAGTTTTTACATCGCTATACCTGGCCCTTTAGTGCAGGGCGCTTCTTCTTTGAATTAACCGAAAGACGCCACGGCTATACGCAGTATGGCGCGGTCAATGCCGCCGTTCGGCTTTCGGCTATGCAGTACCGTTAGCACGCGGGAATGAACCACCCGGTACGCCAACGTCACAGGACAGACCATAACAATAAACACTCATCTGCACTCGACAACGACAGGTAACTACTATGAATTCACTCGGCCATAATCGCGTGGCTACCGCTGAGGCGGTTAACGCGGTCCCTCGTACCCGGCGGCGCATCGGTATTCTGGCGCTGCTGGCCGTTGGGACAATGATTAACTATCTTGACCGCACCGTGCTCGGCATTGCTGCTCCGCAACTCACCCAGGAACTGGGTATCGGCGCCGCGGTGATGGGGATCGTCTTCTCTGCCTTTGCCTGGACCTATGCGCTGGCGCAGATCCCCGGCGGTATGTTCCTTGACCGCTTTGGTAATAAAGTGACCTATTTTCTGGCACTGGGATTCTGGTCGCTGTTCACGCTATTCCACGGGTTTGCCGTGGGGCTAAAATCGCTGCTGCTGTGCCGTTTTGGCCTTGGCATCAGCGAAGCGCCGTGCTTCCCGGTGAACAGTCGTGTGGTTAGCGCCTGGTTCCCTCAGCACGAACGCGCCAAAGCAACGGCGGTCTACACCGTCGGGGAATATCTCGGCTTAGCCTGCTTTGCGCCGCTACTGTTCTGGATTATGGACGGTTTCGGCTGGCGTACGCTGTTTATCTCCGTCGGTGTGGTCGGCATCCTGTTTGCGCTAGTCTGGTGGCGCCATTACCGTGAACCGCATGAAGACGTGCGCCTTAGCGAGCAGGAACGCGACTACATCAGCGCAGGCGGCGGTATGACGACCGGAGCCGAGCAGCGCAAAGCCTTTAGCTGGCCGTTGGTGCGCCAGTTGTTGCGCAAACGCCAGATTGTTGGTGCCAGTATCGGTCAGTTCGCGGGTAACACCGTGCTGGTCTTCTTCCTCACCTGGTTCCCTACCTACCTGGCGACCGAACGCCATATGCCGTGGATCAAGGTGGGTTTCTTCGCCATTATGCCGTTCCTGGCAGCAGCGGGCGGTGTGATGTTCGGCGGCTGGGTGTCTGACAAACTACTGAAGGCGACCGGTAGCGCCAACCTGGGGCGTAAATTGCCCATCATTGCCGGGCTATTGATGGCAAGCTGCATTATCAGCGCCAACTGGCTCACCAGCGATACGGCGGTCATTATGGTGATGTCCTTTGCCTTCTTTGGGCAGGGAATGGTTGGCCTCGGCTGGACCTTAATTTCCGATATGGCGCCAAAAGGGCTGGGTGGCTTGACCGGCGGGCTGTTCAACTTCTGCGCTAACCTGGCGGGGATCCTCACGCCGTTGGTGATTGGCTTTATCGTTGCCGCGTTCGGTAACTTCTTCTACGCGCTGTTTTATATCGGCGGTGCGGCGCTACTTGGCGTGGTGGCCTATCTGTTTATCCTTGGCGACGTGAAACGCATTGAGCTGGATCTGCCGGAGCAGGAGGGTACTCATGCAAATTAGTGGGCATACGCGGTTAATTGCTCATTTGGGGTACCCGACCGAAAGTTTCAAAGCACCGATGATTTACAACCCCTGGTTCGAAAACCAGGGGGTCGATGTCAAAGTGGTACCGATGGGGGTGAAGCCGGACGATTATGCGACGCTGATTCCGCCACTCTTCGCCCTGACCAATATTGCCGGCGCGCTGGTGACCATGCCGCATAAGGTAGCGACCTGTGCGCTGGTGACTCGGATGAGCCCCACAGCGCAAATTGCTGGGGCATGTAATGCGATTCGCCGGGAGGCAGATGGCACGCTCACCGGCGATATGTTTGACGGCGATGGTTTTGTTCGTGGCATCCAGCGCAAAGGCTTTCGCACTATTGGTGCGCGCGCGCTGGTCACCGGCTGCGGCGGCGTGGGGTCGGCGATTGCCGCCTCGCTTGCTGCCGCAGGCGTCAGTGCGCTAACGCTGTTCGACACCCGTGAAAGTACGGCGAATGCGCTAGCGGCGCGGCTGCAGGCACACTATCCGCAACTGCGACTGACGGTGATGTCTTGCGACCCGGCAGGGCACGACCTGGTGGTGAACGCGACGCCGCTTGGTATGTCGCCCGGTGACCCACTGCCGGTCGAGATGTCGCGGGTGGCTCCCGGCACGTTTATCGGTGAAGTGGTGATGAAGCAGGAATACACGCCATTTTTACAAGCCGCGATGGAACGCGGTTGCCCGGTGCAGCGCGGTACTGACATGCTGTTTGAGATGATCCCAGCCTATCTGGATTTCTTCCACTTACCGGTGGCTACACCAGAACAGCTCCAGGCGCTGGCGGACATTCGTTACTAAAGCGCTGGTCAGCGGCGTAATAGCCTGGGTAATATAACGCTTATGTCCAGGCTTTTGCGTACCTACTATGAACTCCACACTCACTCTGCTGGCGGCGGGCAGCCTCCGCCGCGCTTTTATTCCGCTTCAGTCTCTCTTTACCGCTCAAACCGGGATACCCGTTGAACTTGTTTTTGGACCTGCCGGGCTACTGCGTGAGCGCATTGAGGGCGGGGCGCCGTGTTCGCTCTTTGCTTCCGCTAACCGACAGCACCCGCAAACGCTCTGCGAGAGCGGGCGGGCGCACGACCTGCGGATATTTGCGCGCAATACGCTGACTCTGACGGTCAGAAATACTCCGCAGACAGCGGATAAAAGCTGGTTCGAACTGTTGAGCGACCCATCGCTGCGTCTCGGTACGTCTACGCCGCTGTGCGATCCCTCGGGGGATTACACCTGGCAGTTGTTTGAACAGCTTGAAGCGGGCTTTTCTGGACTCGGCGAATCGTTGAAACAGCGGGCAATGCCGCTAGTCGGTGGGCGCGATTCACTGACGGTTCCCGCGGGTGAAATGGCGAGCAGTTGGCTGATTCGCGAAGGGTTAGCCGATCTGTTTATCGGCTACGCGCACTACGCAACGGCACTGCAAGATGAGCAGGATGTGCGCAGCGTGGTTATCCCGGCGGAGTGGAATATTCGCTGCGATTACTACATGGCCATGCTGGACGATAGCGCCGCAGCGCGGCAGTTCTACCGGTTTATCCTCGCGGATGAAGGGCTGTGCTGCCTGCGCGATGCGGGCTTTATGTTGGCGAGCGGCGCAGAGTAAACAGCGGCGTGACCACGGCGGCCGGGTAATCCTCAAGCTGTAGCTTGCGTACTTTGACCCCATACGCCTGCTGTAGGTTCTGTTCCTGCACAATCTCGTCGGTCGGCCCTGCCAGCCACTGACGGTCAGGCAACAGCAGCAGCGTATGGCTGGCGACCTGCAATGCATGCGTGGGGTCGTGGGTAGTGAACATCACCGTGCGCGACTGCGCGTGGGCCAGATCGCTAATCAGCTGTAGCACCGTTTGCTGATTTCCCAAATCCAGCGCCGAGCAGGGTTCATCCAACAAAATGTTCTGACTGGCGCTGACGAGCGCACGGGCAATCATCACCAGCTGCTGTTGGCCGCCAGACAGGTTGCTGAACAGCGCGTCGGCAAGCGCGGTGATATTTAACAGCTCCAGCGCTGCCATCACCTGCTGTTCATCTTCTTCCTGTGGCTGCGAGAAGAGGGCGATATGCCGCGCGCGGCCCATCAACACCACTTCCCGTACTCGCCAGGCAAAGGCCGGGCGAAACGACTGCGGAACGATGCCCACGCCGCCGGTCACGGTAATCTCACCCGCGATGGCCGGCAACACGCCGGTGATGGTGTCCAGCAGAGTACTTTTCCCACGCCCGTTTGCGCCGAGAATAGCCCAGACCTTACCCGGCTGACAGTGCAGGCTGAGCGGCGCAAACAGCGGCATTTTATGGCCGTACTCCAGCCGGGATAGGGAAAGCGTTGGGGTCATTTGAGCATTCCTTTTCGGCTTGCGCGTACCAGCATAACGGTGAAGAGCGGGGCACCTACCAGCGCGGTGATGATCCCAATCGGGATTTCGGCGGCGGTCAGCGTGCGGGCGAGGTCATCGACCAGAATCATAAAGCTCGCCCCCATCCAGAATGCGCAGGGCAGCAGGCGGCGATGATCGGCACCGGAGAGCATCCTGGCCAGATGCGGGATCACCAACCCCACCCAGGCGATGCTGCCGCTTACCGCCACTTGTGCAGCCACCAGCAGCGCGCAGCAGAGCAGCACACCCCGGCGTAGCGCAGTGACGCGCACGCCAAGGGCACGGGCATCTTTATCATCCAGCGACAGTAAATTGATACGCCAGCGCAGTTTGTAGAGCACCAGCGCCGCCACGGCGACGGGGATCGACAGCAGCAGCACTTTAGTCCAGTTGGCGGTGGCAAAACTGCCCAGCAGCCAGAACACAATATTAGGCAGCACCTCTTCGGTATCGGCCATGTACTGCATCAGGCTCACCAGCGCGGCAAAGAAACCGCTGAGAATAATCCCGGCGAGAATCAGCACCAGCGTGCTCTCTCTTCCCTGAAGCGCGGCCAGTAGATAGACCAGCGTTAGCGCCAGCAGGCCGAAGAAGAAGGTCGAGCCCATCATCATCGGCATGCTGAAGCCCAGCAGAATGGCTAACGTGCCGCCGAAGGCGGAGCCGGAGGTCACGCCGATAATATGCGGGTCGACCAGCGGGTTCTGGAACACCCCCTGTAACGTCGCGCCGCACAACCCCAGGGCGCCGCCTGCCAACAGGGCCATCAGAATACGAGGAAGGCGTACGGACCAGACAATCTGATGGGCAATATCGGCATCGCTGTGCGGATGCATAAGCTGGTTCAGTACATCGCCAATCGACAAACCATACTGCCCAAAACATAGTGAGACCACGGCAACGACCAGGGTGAGCAACATCAGCCCACCCTGTACCGTTTTCGGATGACTACTGATGTGCATTAGCCTGCCAGTCGGTACGGTAGAAACGATGGTAGTAATCCTGCGCCTGTGCATCGACATCGACGTTTTTATAGCGTTCCGGATAGAGCTTTTTCGCCATCCACAGCTCGCCAATCGCCAGCGCTTCAGGCATCGGGTAGCCCCACGCTTTGGCGTATTCCGGCATTAACCAGACGCGATGATTTTTGACCGCATCAATGCCTTGCCACTGCGGATCGGCGGTGATTTGTTTCACCACATCAGGGTAACGATCCTGGACGAAAATCACCTGCGGGTTCCACTGTAATACTTGTTCAAGCGAAACCTGACGCGCGCCTTTTACCGTTGCCGCCGCCACGTTCATTGCGCCCGCATGCTGCATCATCAGGCCGGTATATTTACCGGAACCGTAGGTGTTCAGGTCCGGGTTCGCCATATAGACACGCACTTTCTCCGCCTGCGGAATATTGGCTACCGGGGCGTTGAATTTCGCGCGAGCGTTGAAGGTGTAGTCGATAAGCTGGTTGGCTTCCGCTTTGCGGTTGACGACTTCACCAATCAGACGAATACCCTGCTTGAGCCCTTCGTTGTAAGCGTGCTCTTCATCCGCCATCGTCGGGTTCATCTTATTCTTCTCACCAGCAGCATCTTCGCGCAGAGAAATGGCCACAACCGGGATGCCCGCGTTCGTGATCTGCTGAATCATCGCTTCTGGCGCGTAGTTGGCGATAAACACCACCTGCGGGTGCAGCGCCAGCAGGCTTTCGATATTGACCTGGGTCAGGTCACCCGGCATCGGCAGTTTCTCAATGCCGGGCATAAAGCGTGCAAACTCAGGACCGAGCTGTTTTTTCCAGCTGCTCAGGACGCCGACGATATCGTCAGAGGCGTTGAGTTGGACTAACAGATTTAGCGTCTGGTGTTGGAGAACCACCACGCGGTTAACGGTATCGGGAAGGGTCACCTGACGACCAAGCTGATCGGTTACGGTGCGATCGGCCAGCGCAGGGGTAGCGGCCACCAGGCTAGCGCAGGCTAGCGCCAGGCCAAGGAGTAAACGTTGTAATGTCGACATGAGTCACTCAGTAAGGAGGGGAAATAAACGATGTGTATTTGATTATATAACGTTGGAAAATGCAAACCATCCGAGAATATTACCCCTAAATATCTGCGGCCAATGCCACGCATAACAAACCCTTAACGAAAAAGGCCACCAGGTTTTACCCCAGTGGCCCGGTTCGGGCGCATGCCGTCATTGCGACGAGGCATCACGCTCCTGTCAGATTAGAGGTTGAAGAAGTGACAAACCAGCACGACCACGATAGGCCCAACCACTGATGTCACAACCGCAATCACTAACGCTTCCCTGAACGTCATATAACCGCCTGTGTTGCAATGGCAACCGTACGCGGCTATCCTTGAGTCGTTGAGGTTCAAGAATGGCCCTCGTTACGTTGCCAGGTTATACCAAACAACGTGCGGGGGTTTTCTCTTTCCAGCAACAGGTGCCGCCGGGGATGAAGTCCCCGCAACATTGCGCCTCCCCCGAATGCTCGGGATTGCTAAGATCCTATAGCAGCCACTCAGGCGCTAGCAATCAAAATAGCTGTATTTTTATCCAGTAGTACGCTTTTCGGAATTTAGCCCATACCAGGCGGGATTCCTCTGTAACCATTGGTCATAAATCCTCCATTTTTCATCCTTCCTTTTTTGCTTAACTGTTGATTCCGTCCTTATCGAGATGCACTTATGCACCGTCGCCATTTTTTGTTGGGTGTCACCGCTATACTATTTTCAGCCCGATACGGTTTCTCATCGGTTTTTGCTGCGTCATGGCAACAGCAGACGATACCGCTCTGGCCCGCCACGCCGCCCGGTGGTGGTGGGCCGATGGGGCCAATGCAGGTAAGTCAAAAAGGGGCGCAAAGCCAGATAGTCACACCCTCGCTTACGGTACTGACGCCAACCGCGCCTAACGGACACGGCGTATTGATTGCGGCGGGCGGCGGCTATCAGCGAATTGAGATGGCGATGGAAGGCTGGCCTGCGGCTCTCTGGCTGGTTGCCCGAGGCTATACCGCGTACCTGTTGAGCTATCGGTTGCCGGGTGAAGGCTGGAACGATGGTAATCTGGTGGCGCTGCAAGACGCGCAACGGGCGCTGCGGATGGTGGCGCAACGGGAAAAGCAGGTGAGCGCGCTGGGGTTCTCCGCCGGAGGGCATCTACTGGGAATGGCAACGACGCGGGCGGATTATCAGAGCTACCCGGTGCAGGATGCGCTCGATGAACGACCAGCAAGCGTCAGCCGTGCGGCGCTGATTTATCCCGTTATTACGCTTGAGAAACCCTATACCCATACCGCCACGCATAAAATACTGGTGGGAAAATCGGCGACAGAAAGCGAAGAGGCCGCGTGGTCGGTGCAACAATACGTTACGCCGCGTACGCCGCCGATGTTTCTGGTACAGGCTGAGGACGATCCGGTGTCCGATCCGCATAACACGCTTATTATGCAGGCAGCTTGTCTGCGCGAACAGGTGCCGGTCACGATGTACCGTTATCCGACTGGCGGACATGGCTTCGCGTTAGGCAGGCCGGGGACGAAAACCGTCGAATGGCCTGCCCATTATGAAAAATGGCTACAGGAGTAGGGCTTACTCGATGGGCGTGAGATAGTCCAGCCGTAGCGGCTCGGCTAACAGGCTGTCCATCTGCCCGATAAAGCTCTGGAAATGTGGGAGGGACACGTGGGTCTCCAGCGCCGCCTGGTCATCCCAGGACTCGCGGACGTAAAAGGTGTCCGGCTCATCGCGCAGTTGAAACAGTGCGTAGTCATGGTTTCCCGGCTCCTGACGCGTCGGGGCCAGTAGCGCTTTCAGCGCCTCGCTTAACGCTTCCCGTTTACCCGCTTTCGCCTTCAGTACGGCAATAATTGAAATCATTTTAAAATCCCTCCAGCACAATTTTACCCACCGCCCGGCCGGTTTCGAGCTGGGCGTGCGCTTTGCGCAGGTTTTCTGCGGTGATGGTACCGTAATGATCGCCAAGCGTCGTGGTGATGACTTTCTGATCGATAAGCGTGGCTATTTCGGTCAGCAACTGATGCTGCGCAATGATGTCCTGGGTCTCAAACATGGAGCGGGTAAACATAAACTCCCAGTGCAGCGAGATGCTTTTCAGCTTTAATGGGCGCGCATCGAGGCTCTGCGGATCGTCAATGAGTGCCAGCTTTCCCTGCGGCGCCAGGGCGGCAATCAACTTAAGATAGTGCTCGTCGGTATTGTTGAGGCTGGCTACATGCGTCACGGCTGGAATACCAATACGAGCCAGTTCCTGAGTCAGCGGTTGGCGATGGTCGATCACGTGATGCGCACCGGCATTGCGCACCCACTGCTGGCTTTCAGGGCGTGAAGCGGTGCCGATCACGGTCATTCTGGTGAGCTTGCTTGCCAGTTGCGTCAGGATGGAACCTACGCCGCCCGCCGCACCGACGATAAGCAGGGTATCGCCCTCGTTACCCCCACGGGTAACGCCAAGGCGGTCAAACAGCAATTCCCAGGCGGTAATCGCCGTTAATGGCAGCGCCGCGGCAGAGGCGTTATCCAGCGTGAGTGGTTTCAGCGCCACAATACGTTCATCGACCAATTGAAACTCGCTGTTGCTGCCCGGGCGTCCCAGGGCACCGGCGTACCAGACTTCATCGCCAGGAGCGAAGAGCGTCACCTGCGGGCCCACGGCTTTGACGACGCCAACGGCATCCCAGCCCAGCACACGCGGCGTGTCACCGTTAAATCCGGCGCGAACCTTGGTGTCTACCGGGTTCACGGAAATGGCTTTGACTTCGACCAGCAGGTCGTGGCCCGTCGCCTCAGGAATAGGCAGTTCAATCTCGCTGAGAAAAGGGATGTTGCTGCCTTCGCTGGCAGCGCGGGTAATGGCGAATGCTTTCATGTGATATCTCCGGGTATCAATGGGAATAGCCGAATAGTAGAAGCATGCCGTCGTGGGAAAAATAGCGTGCTGGCGATAAGTGTTATTCGCAAATCGCGAAAATCCCTATAAAAAACATGTCCAGCGCCGGAGAATTACGTGGGCAGGGTCACTTTTTTGCGTTTATGGCATGAAAAGCACAGTGGCAACCTCAAAAGCGTTCCTATACTGACGGTCACATTCATCATGATGTTACAGGCAGGGCGTTATGACCCGTTACACTACGTTTTCCCTTGGTTCTCAATTCGTTAATCGCCTCGGTTACGGGGCGATGCAGCTGGCAGGCCCAGGCGTATTTGGTCCGCCAAAAGATAGACATGCCGCAATTTCCGTGCTGCGCGAAGCGCTGGCGCTTGGCGTAAATCATATTGATACCAGCGACTTCTATGGCCCGCACGTGACCAATCAGATTATCCGCGAAGCGCTGCATCCTTATGCTGACGACCTGGTGATTGTGACGAAAATTGGCGCGCGTCGTGATGACAAAGGCGCCTGGCTGCCGGCGTTTTCCGCCGAGGAGTTAAAGCAGGCGGTGCATGACAATCTGCGTAACCTCGGCCTTGATGTGCTGGATGTGGTCAATATGCGCGTGATGATCGGCGACGGCCATGCACCACGTGAAGGGTCTATTGAAGCCAGCGTTAGCGTGCTGGCAGAACTGCAGCAGCAGGGGCTTATCAAGCATATTGGGGTGAGTAACGTGACGCCAACGCAGGTGGCGGAAGCGCGTAAGATAGCGAACATCGTCTGCGTGCAGAACGAATACAATATCGCACACCGCCGCGATGACGAACTGATTGATACGCTGGCGCGTGACGGCATCGCCTATGTGCCGTACTTCCCGCTGGGCGGATTCTCGCCGCTGCAATCTTCCGCGTTGAACGATGTGGCAAGTTCGCTTGAAGCCACGCCGATGCAGGTGGCGCTGGCCTGGTTGCTGCACCGTTCACCCAATATTCTGCTGATCCCCGGTACGTCGTCGGTCACGCATCTGCAGGAAAATATGGCGGCGGGGCAGTTGACCTTACCTGAGGATGCGCTGGCGACGCTCGACGGCATCGCGGCTCGCGCATAACGGGAGGCTTAATGACGGACAAACGCTCTGCCCAGTGTCACTGCGGCGCGGTGGCTTTCACCGTGGTGCTTAGTGATGGCCTGAACACGGCTCGTCGCTGTAATTGTTCTTACTGCCGCATGCGCGGTGCAGTTGCGGTTTCTGCGCCATTGTCCGGCATCGAAATTCTGCGTGGGCAGGATAAATTGACGGAGTACCGCTTTAATACCGGCGAGGCCGTCCATTTTTTCTGTTCGGTATGTGGGATTTACACCTTCCATCAGCGGCGCTCGAACCCCCAGCAATACGGGATTAACGTCGCCTGTCTTGAGGGGGTGTCACCGTTTGATTTTGCCTGTGTAGAAGTTCATGACGGTGTTCACCATCCGAAAGACGGCGGCGGTGGCATCGCGGGATATTTGCGCTTCGACAAAAAGTAGCCGGAGCCGGTCCCGGCGGCGCTGCGCCTGGGCGGGATACAAAAAACAAAACCCTGCTCATGTGAGCAGGGTTTTTATATTTACTGCGGAGCGATTACGCTACCAGGCTGTCGATCGCAGCTTTCGCATCAGAGGTCGCTTTGGTTGCCACTTCTGGGCCGTAGGCGATACCTTCCGCGAAGACCACGTTCACGTCGGTGATCCCGATGAAGCCCAGGAACACGTTCAGGTATGGGGTGATCAGGTCAGTTGGGCTATCTTTATGGATGCCGCCGCGGCTGCTCAGTACGATAGCGCGTTTACCGGTTACCAGACCTTCCGGGCCTTTCTCGGTGTAACGGAAGGTGACGCCAGCGCGGGCAATCAGGTCGAAGTAGTTTTTCAGCTGCGTAGGGATGTTGAAGTTATACATCGGCGCGGCGATAACAATCACGTCGTGGGCTTGCAGCTCAGCAATCAGTTCGTCAGAGAGCTTCAGCGCTTCCTGCTGACGTGGGGTCAGTGGGGAGTCGCTTGGGCGCAGCGCGCCGACCAGTTCGCCATCCAGCACCGGAATTGGATTGGCAGCCAGGTCACGGACGGTGATTTCGTCAGCGGAGTGCTTTTCACGCCACTGTTCAACAAAATAGTCGGACAGCTGACCTGATTGAGAGTAGCCTGCCAGGATGCTGGATTTCAGAACTAATACTTTGCTCATAGGTAATTCCTTATATTTGATTGACGGGCGATGCCCTGTTGCTTGATGACACTTTATTCACAATCCTGCCACAGAGATAGCGCAATATATCGAAGTCTATGTTCAGTTTTTTTGAACAAGGCTCGAAATGCGCAAGTGTGGTATGCTATGACGATTCTTTATGAGAGCTTTTCCCGGCAGTGCACTGCCCAATAAGACTATGACAGAACAACAAAAAATCACCTTTGCGATGCTCAGCCAGCGCCTTGATGCGCTGACGCTGCGGGATAAACAGCGCTTTGCGCGCCGACTGCACGGCGTTAAGAAGGTTAAAAATCCTGAAGCACAACAGGCCATTTACCAGGAGATGGCGCAGGAAATTGAACAGGCTGCCGGTAAGGTTGTGCTACGTGAAGCGGCGCGTCCGGTGATTGAGTACCCGGAAAACCTGCCGGTTAGCCAGAAGAAACAAGACATTCTCAACGCCGTGCGCGACCACCAGGTGGTGATTGTTGCCGGGGAGACCGGTTCGGGTAAAACCACCCAGTTGCCGAAGATTTGTATGGAACTGGGGCGCGGGATCAAGGGGCTGATTGGCCATACCCAGCCGCGTCGTCTGGCGGCGCGTACCGTCGCCAATCGTATTGCCGAAGAGCTGAAAACCGAGCCGGGCGGCTGCATTGGCTACAAGGTTCGCTTTAGCGATCACGTCAGCGATAACACCATGGTCAAGCTGATGACCGACGGTATTCTGCTGGCGGAAATCCAGCAGGATCGTCTGCTGATGCAGTACGACACTATCATTATTGATGAAGCGCACGAACGCAGCCTGAACATCGACTTCCTGCTCGGCTACCTGAAGGAGTTGCTGCCGCGTCGTCCCGATCTCAAAGTAATCATCACCTCGGCGACCATCGACCCGGAACGCTTCTCGCGCCACTTTAATAACGCGCCGATAATCGAAGTCTCCGGTCGTACCTATCCGGTAGACGTGCGCTATCGTCCGATCGTTGAAGACGCGGACGATACCGATCGTGACCAGCTGCAGGCGATTTTCGACGCCGTCGATGAACTGGGACAGGAAGGGCCGGGCGATATTCTGATCTTTATGAGCGGTGAGCGTGAAATCCGCGACACCGCCGACGCGCTGAGTAAACGTGACCTGCGCCATACCGAGATCCTGCCGCTCTACGCTCGCTTATCGAACAGTGAACAGAACCGCGTCTTCCAGTCGCACAGCGGACGGCGCATTGTGCTGGCCACCAACGTGGCGGAAACCTCGCTGACGGTGCCGGGCATTAAGTACGTGATTGACCCCGGTACGGCGCGAATCAGCCGCTATAGCTATCGCACCAAAGTGCAGCGTCTGCCGATCGAACCGGTTTCTCAGGCCTCCGCAAACCAGCGTAAAGGCCGTTGTGGCCGTGTGTCGGAAGGTATCTGTATCCGTCTCTATTCGGAAGACGATTTCCTCTCGCGCCCGGAGTTTACCGACCCGGAAATTTTGCGTACCAACCTGGCGTCCGTTATTTTGCAGATGACCGCACTGGGGCTTGGCGATATCGCTGCGTTCCCGTTCGTGGAAGCGCCGGACAAACGCAATATTCAGGACGGTGTGCGTCTGCTCGAAGAATTGGGCGCCATTACCACCGATGAACAGGCCACCGCCTACAAGCTGACACCGCAGGGCCGTCAGCTCAGCCAGTTGCCGGTCGACCCGCGTCTGGCGCGCATGGTGCTGGAGGCGCAGAAACACGGCTGCGTGCGTGAGGCGATGATCATCACCTCGGCGCTCTCTATTCAGGACCCGCGCGAACGTCCAATGGACAAACAGCAGGCGTCCGATGAAAAACATCGCCGTTTCCACGACAAAGAGTCAGATTTTATGGCCTTTGTGAACCTGTGGAACTACCTCGGCGAACAGCAAAAAGCGCTGTCGTCGAACCAGTTCCGCCGCCAGTGTAAGCTCGATTTTCTCAACTATCTGCGCGTGCGTGAGTGGCAGGATATCTACACCCAACTGCGTCAGGTAGTGAAAGAGCTGGGCATTCCGGTAAACAGTGAACCGGCAGAGTACCGTGAGATTCATATTTCGCTGCTGACCGGTCTGCTGTCGCACATCGGGATGAAAGATACCGACAAGCAGGAGTTTACCGGTGCACGTAACGCGCGTTTCTCCATCTTCCCTGGCTCTGGTTTATTCAAAAAACCGCCAAAATGGACGATGGTCGCTGAACTGGTGGAAACCAGCCGCCTGTGGGGGCGTATTGCCGCGCGCATCGACCCGGAATGGGTGGAGCCGGTGGCGCAGCATCTGATTAAACGCTCCTACAGTGAACCGCACTGGGAACGGGCACAGGGCGCGGTGATGGCGACCGAGAAAGTGACCGTCTACGGTCTGCCTATTGTGGCGGCACGTAAGGTTAACTACAGCCAGATTGACCCGGCGCTGTGCCGCGAGCTGTTTATCCGCCACGCGCTGGTTGAGGGCGACTGGCAGACCCGTCACGCCTTCTTCCGCGACAACCTGAAGCTGCGTGCCGAAATTGAAGAACTGGAAAACAAATCACGTCGCCGCGACATCCTGGTGGATGACGAGACGATGTTTGAGTTCTATGACCAGCGTATCAGCCACGAGGTGATCTCCGCGCGCCACTTTGATAAGTGGTGGAAGCAAGCCAGCCGTGAAACCCCGGATCTGCTCAACTTTGAGAAGAGCATGCTGATCAAAGAAGGGGCGGAGCAGGTCAGCAAGCTGGATTACCCGAATTTCTGGCATCAGGGCAACCTGAAGCTGCGTCTGACCTATCAGTTTGAGCCGGGGGCTGACGCCGATGGTGTGACGGTGCATATTCCGCTGCCGCTGTTAAACCAGGTTGAAGAGGCCGGGTTTGAGTGGCAGATCCCAGGGCTGCGCCGTGAGCTGATTATCGCGCTGATTAAATCGCTGCCGAAGCCGGTGCGCCGCAACTTTGTGCCTGCGCCGAACTATGCTGAGGCCTTCTTAGGCCGTGTGACGCCGCTGGAACTGCCGCTGCTGGATTCGCTGGAGCGTGAACTGCGCCGGATGACCGGCGTCACCGTCGACCGTGAAGCCTGGCAGTGGGATCAGGTACCCGATCACCTGAAAATCAGCTTCCGCGTGGTGGACGACAAAAACAAAAAACTCCAGGAAGGGCGTTCATTGCAGGCGTTGAAAGATACGCTGAAGGGCAAAGTGCAGGAGACGCTGTCGTCGGTCGCCGATGACGGTATCGAGCAAAATGGCCTGCATATCTGGAGCTTTGGTGACCTGCCGGACCGTTACGAACAGAAACGCGGCAACTATAAGGTCAAAGCCTGGCCAGCGCTGGTGGATGAACGTGACAGCGTCGCCATCAAGCTGTTTGATAACCAGCTGGAACAGCAGCAGGCAATGTGGCGCGGCTTGCGTCGTTTGCTGTTGCTGAATATCCCGTCGCCGATCAAGTATCTGCACGAAAAGCTGCCGAACAAGGCGAAGCTCGGGCTTTACTTTAATCCGTACGGCAAGGTGCTGGACTTGATTGATGACTGCATCTCCTGCGGCGTGGACAAGCTGATTGACGAAGCGGGTGGGCCGGTGTGGAGTGAGGCGGGCTTCGCCGCGCTGCACGAGAAAGTGCGTGCCGAGCTTAATGAGACGGTGGTTGAAATTGCCAAACAGGTTGAGCAAATTCTAACGGCGGTGTTTAACATCAATAAACGACTGAAAGGGCGTGTGGACATGAGCATGGCGCTGGGGCTGTCGGACATTAAGGCGCAGATGAACGGCCTGGTGTACCGCGGCTTCGTCACCGGCAACGGCTTCCGTCGTCTGGGCGATACGCTGCGCTATCTGCAGGCGATTGAAAAACGTCTGGAGAAGATGGCCGTCGACCCACACCGCGACCGCGCGCAGATGCTGAAAGTGGAAAGCGTGCAGCAGGCGTGGCAGCAGTGGTTAAACAAGCTGCCACCGTCGCGTCGTGAAGATGATGATGTGAAGGAAATTCGCTGGATGATTGAAGAGCTGCGCGTCAGCTTCTTTGCTCAGCAGTTGGGGACGCCGTATCCGATTTCGGATAAACGTATCCTGCAAGCGATGGAACAGATCGTCGCCTGATCCCTCTGGTACTGGACCACACGGTGTTGTAGGCCCGATAAGCGTAGTGCCATCGGGCAGATTCCGGCACATTGCCGGATGGCGGCATTGCCTTATCCGGCCTACATAATGTTGTAGCCCGGGCGAGGCGTACGCCGACCCCGGGGCGTCACCGTGGTTTACGCGTTCACCCACGCCAACGTAAACCCATCCCACCCCTTAATGCCGACCGTTTGCAGCGCCGTGACCGTCAGGCGCGGATCGTTATGCATCATCTCAATAAACCGACGCACGCCGAGCACGCGGTCGTCTGTGCTGTTGGGGTTGGTTACCTCTCCGTCGCGCACCACGTTATCGCCGATGATGAGCGTGCCTGGGCGAGAATATTTCAGCGCCCATTGCAGGTAATAAGGGTTATTTGGCTTATCGGCATCAATAAAAATCACGTCAAACGGCGCGGCATCCTCAAGCGTTGCCAAAGAATCCAGCGCCGGACCTTCACGCAGCGTCACCACGCTATCAAGCCCGGCGAGTGCGATATTCTCTCGCGCCACACGGGCGTGCAGCGGATCGGCCTCGAGGGTAATTAACCGCCCATTCGGCGGCAGTTCGCGTGCCATCCAGATGGTGCTGTACGCGCCTAACGTACCAATCTCCAGAATGGATTTTGCCCCCACCATACGGATAAACAGCGCCAGCAGTTGCCCCTGATTGGCCGCCACGTCGTGCGCGGGCAGGCCAGCGCGATGGTTGTTTTCCAGCACCTGAGACAGCACGGCATCGCCGGGAATCAGGTTATCGATTAAATAATTATCAACGTCCGACCACTGTTTTTGCATTGTGACACCCCTTGGGATTTGTCAGCCTGACAGCGAAGACCAGCCGCCTCCTAGCGACCGGTAAAGATCGATTTGCGCCAGCAGCAGATTATTTTTCACCTGTACCACGCTGATTTGCGTTGAGAACAGCGTTCGCTGAGCATCCAGCACATCGAGATAAGAAGAGTAGCCGTTGTTATAACGATTCTGTGCTAGCCGCAACGTCTCCTGTGCCACCTCCTCCTGACCCTGCAATTCAGTCAGTTGCTCGCCGTAGCGGGTAATGGCATCGAGGCTGTCGTTGACCTCTTTAAACGCGCTGCGCACCGTTTTTTCATAGCTGTACAGCGCCTGATTGCGCTGGGCCATCGATACGTCGACCTGCGCATTCAGCGCCTGACGGTTGAGCAACGGCGCAAGAATACTGCCGCCAATACTCCAGAGTCGCAGCGGGTTATCGAGCAGGTCTGGCAGCGTGCGGTCCTGGAAGCTGCCGGTTGCCGTCAGGTTAATCGACGGCAGAAGTTTGGCCTGCGATGATGCCAGAGTCGCATCGGCGGCGATCAGCTGGCGCTGGGCCTGAGCGATATCGGGGCGGCGATTAAGCAGCGTAGAGGGGAGCTGCGACGGCAGCGAAAGCGGGGTGAGTGTATCAAACGCGTTGCGTTTCACTTCGCCGGGGTTATTGCCGAGCAGCACGCTAAGAGCATTTTCCTGCTGGGCAATTTGATGGCGCAGCAGCGGCACCTGAGCACGGGTAGAACGCAGCGCTGAGTCCGCCTGCATCAGTTCGAGGCGGGAGGTGTAGCCGGTTTCATACTGGCGCTTTGCCAGCTTATATGCCTCTTCCCGCGACTTTAGCGTTTGTTCTGTGACCTGTAGCTGCTCGTCGAGCGACAGCAGGGTGATATAGCCGACGGATACCGAGGTCGCGACCGTCAAATCTGCGGCAGCGGCGGCGGCTTTTTGCGCCTCCAGAGTTGCCTCAGCGGCATCGGACGCGCTGCGATTCGCCCCCCAGAGATCAACATCGTAGCTGGCGGTCAGCCCGCCTTTATAGACGGTGCTGTGAATCGGTAACCCCGTAGCGGCAGACTGCGCTCGGGCGCGGGTGCCGGTCAGCCCGGCGTCCAGCGTGGGGAACAGGCTGCCATCGGTGGCATAGGCGCGCGCCTGATATTCATTCACTCGTTCGCGGGCGATCAGCACATCGCTGTTGTAGCGTAGCGCCTGGTCAACGTACTGGTTGAGCACGCTGTCGTGAAAATTGCGCCACCATACCCCCTCGACCGGGCTTGTAGGGCCAATATCGGCGCGCCAGGCGGCAGGAATAGCCAGCGTCGGTTCGGCTCGCTGCACGTCGGCTGACTGGCAGCCGACCAGCGCGAGAGCCAGCGCAAGGGCGACGGGGCGGATCATGGTTTCGTCTCCGCGCGGGTATCTATCGTCACCTGTACCGACATCCCCGGGCGCAGACGCTGCAGGTTTTTCTGTCCTTCATCCACCGCAATACGCACCGGAATTCGCTGGGCGATTTTGACAAAGTTACCGGTGGCGTTATCCGGCGAAATCGCGCTGAATTCCACGCCGGTGGCCGGTGAAATGCTCTGCACGATACCGCTGAATTTCTCGCTGTTGAGCGCATCGACGGTAAAGGTCGCCGGCTGGCCGATACGCACTGTTGCAAGCTGAGTCTCTTTCAGATTGGCGATAACCCAATGCTGCGGCGGCACCAGCGGCGTTAAGTGCGTTCCGGCGGTGACGTACGCGCCAAGCCGCACGGCGATTTGCCCAAGCTGGCCGTCGGTGGGGGCGATAATGCGCGTGTTTTGTAGGTCAATCTCCGCCAGCTCCAGCGAGGCTTTGGCGTTGGCCACGTCGGCCTCCAGCGCGTCACGGTTGACGATGGTGGTCTGCAGATCCTGCTTTGACATCTCCAGCGTCGCCTTCGCCTGCTCAATATCCGCCGTCCCCTGAGCGGCGCTGGCGCGGGCAGAGTCACGCTCACGAACCGACAGCGAGCCGTCTGCCGTCAGATCCTGGACGCGCTTTAAATCCGCCTGCGATTTCAGATTCTGCGCGCGGGCGTTTTGCAGCACCGCCTCATTGCGGACAATCACCGCTTCGGCGCTTTTGCGCTGCTGGAGGTTATTGCGCAGCACCGCTTCCTTCATTGCCAGCTGCGCCTGTGCCTGGTGTACGCGCTGCTTATAGATGCGGTCATCAATCTGGAACAGCACCTGGCCTTTTTTGACCTGGTTAAAGTCCTGCACGTTGACCCCGGTGACGTAGCCGCTGACCTGTGGGCTGATAAAAGTGGTCTGGCCGCGCACGTAGGCGTTATCGGTAAACTGACTGTGGCGGGTAAACGGCGGTAGCTGCCAGGCGTACAGAATCACCAGTACGCCGACGAGGCCGATGGCCGCAGCGGTAAAAATGGATACCACGCGGATATTGTTTCGGGTATTGGCCTGTTGTTGGGCCGCATCCTGCTGACTCATAACGACTCCAGATCTCTCTTGTTGTTATTTGCTTCCCGTCGCACGTTTCAGCGCGATATGGGCGGTAATACGCAATCTTAATAATCGCCAGAACACCCACAGCAGCGTGGCGGCAGAAATAGCCGCCGTCAGCAGATAAGTGTCATTGTAGGCGAGAATATTGGCCTCCAGCGTGGAGAGGTTTTGCAGCACGGTACTGGCCTGAACGTTCAAAAGCACGCTATCGCCAAGCTGGCTCTGATACTGCTGGGCGTAAAGCTGTAGTCGCTCGTTAATCACCGGATTGAGGGTGGTTATCTGGTCGGCAAGCTGGCTGGAGTGAAACTTCTCGCGCCAGGTCTGGAAAGTGCCGAGGATCGCAGAGCCGAGCAGGCCGCCAATGTTCTGGCTCATGCCAAACAGCACCGAAAAGCTCACCAGATTTCGCTGATCGGCAATCACCCCGCCGATGCCCGCGAGCATGGCGGGCGCGAGGAAGAAGGCGCTGCCAAAACCGAGCAGGAACTGGCTGAACATTAGCTGGTCCGGGCGCGTCAGGCTGGTCGACTGGCTATCCAGCAGCGAGGCTACCATGATGAGGGTCAGCGCCGTGGCGGTCGGCCAGTAGAGGCGGCGCGGGTTAAGCGTCAAACAACTGGCGATAATCCCGCAGGTAATACCGGCAAAAATGGACCAGGCCAGCGTCGTCATCTGCTCATTTTGCAGACCTACGTACTGAAGCCAGCCGATCACGCCAGTGTTCTGCTCCGCCAGCACGATGCGGATCAGCACCATAATCAGCCCCAGGCGCAAAATACTGCCGCTGGAGAGCCAACGGGTATTGAGCAGCGGGTTGGTGCGGTTATGTTCAAAGATAATGGCCGATACGATCAGCACCACCGCCGCTGCGAGCGACCAGCCAATCCACGGCGCTTCAAACCACCAGTCAAGACGGCCCAGCGACAGCACGGCGCAAATCAGCGCCATGCCGGGAGCCAGTAGAATAAAGGTAATAAAATCCTTCTTCTCGAACACTTTTTTGCGATCGCTCGGCGGCAGCTTAAGGGCGATAACGCAGGCCAACGATACCAGCGCTAGCCCCAGTTCGAAGAAATAGAGCCCGCGCCATTCATCGATTTGCAGCAGTTCGGTAGAGAACAGGCGAGCGATGGGGATCGCCAGCGACGAGCCGGTTATCCCAATGGTCAACGCCTTCAGGCGGTGTTTTGCCGGCCAGGCCTGCACCTGATAATAGATCCCGAGCGAACTTAGCGCTGCGGCCACCATGCCGTGGGCGGCGCGCACCATCAGCGCGGAACTGAGGTCGTTGACGAACAGGTGAAAGAAGGTGACCAGTACGTAGAGCACCAGAAAGCCTTCGGTAAACGCCCGCAGGCCAAACTGCTGACGGAATTTCACCAACAGCAGGTTAATCGAGACGTTGGTCATCACGTACACGGCAGGCAGCCAGGCAATTTCCGTCGACCAGGCGGCAAACGAACCCTGCAGGTTTTGTAGGTTAGCGGTGACCACCGCGTTGCCCAGCGCCCCGGTCAGGCAGACCAGCAGGCCGACGATGCCGTAGGCCACGCGTTTCGGTGCGCTGTGAATAGGCGTTGACGGTGAGCCGAGGATCGCCGGTTTTTCGTGGGGCGCCCAATCGTGCGGGGCGTAAGGGTCGCGGCGCGGTGGAGCCATTATTTCTTCTCCACTTCGCGCAGTAACCGGGTCAGTACGTTGTGGGTGATCTCTTGTTCTTCTGGGGTAATGACCGTCAGAATTTCTTCACGCAGTTCATCCGCCACGGCTTTCACCTGATGATAAAGTTCAAGGCCTTTTGGCGTCGCGACCAGCAGTCGCTTACGTTTATCGCGCTCGGTGAGCACTCGCTCGACCAGTCCGGCCTCTACCAGTTTGTTAATCAGCGGCACCACGGTGGCGCTTTCTACACCCAATTCCTGAGCAAGTTCAGCTTGCGATAGCGGCTGTTCGTTGCGCGCAATGCTGGCAACGGCGACCCATGTGGCCTGGCTCATGCCGAGGTCTTTCAGCCGACGGTTTACCGCCAGCCGCCAGTGATGGGCGGTGAGATAGAGGAGATGCGAAAAATTAAGCTGACGGTTATCCATAGGCGATGTGTTCATGATCATTAGAGCTCTAATGATTCTACGTTCGCCGAAAACCATAATTCAAGTGAATGTGAAAAATAAATGTTATAGGAAGGAGATTATTTGTTTGCTATACGAATGCTTCTGTCGCCCGGCCAAGCGAAGCGCCGCCGGGAAAACACCCGGAGTCGGCGTTAACACGCCTCGTCCGGGCTACGGATTAAATCTGACTGGTCTGCGCATTCACCGAAGCCGCGTGATTTTTCCGACGACTGGCAAAGAAAATCGCCGTCAGAGAAATCGCCACCGTGACCGCCAGATACCAGGCCACGGGTACCCAATCGCCGTTGTATTTTGCCAGCAGACCGGTCGCAATCAGCGGTGCAGTACCGCCTGCCAGCGCGGCGCCAATCTGATAGCCCAGCGTGATACCGGTATAGCGTACGTTGGCGCTAAAGATTTCTGAGCACAATGTTCCCAGCACGGCGGTAATCGGTGACCATAGAATCCCGAAGGTGATAACGGTCGCGAGGGTGATCCCCCAGGTGGTGCCGGTGTTGAGCAGCAGGAACCACGGCACGATAAACAGACCCAGCAGCACGACGCTAATCGCGTACATCCGCTGACGACCAATCTTGTCGGAGAGCAGGCCCATCAACGGGATCATCACCGTGGAGACCAGCGCACCGAGCGTCACCGCTTCCAGCACCTGCGACTTCTGATAGGTCAGGGTGGTGGTGGCGTAACTCACCACGAAAGTGGAGAAGATATAGAACGGAGCCGTTTCCACCACTTTCAGGCCGGCCGCGATAATCACCTCGCGCCAGTGATTGGTCAGCGTTTCGCGCAGCGGTGCTTTAGCCACTTTACCGGAGGCTTTCACCTTCTTAAATTCCGGCGTTTCGTCGATATCTTTACGGATCCACAGGCCAACCAGCACCAGTGCCGCGCTCATCAAAAACGGAATGCGCCAGCCCCAGGAGAGGAACTGTTCTTCACTGAACAGGGTCATCAGCGAGACGATAAAGGTCGCCATCAGCATCCCAATGGTTACGCCTGCCTGCGGAATACTGCCGAAGAAGCCCTTACGTTTTTCCGGCGCGTATTCATAGGCCAGCAGCAGCGCGCCACCCCATTCACCGCCGATGCCAATCCCCTGAATGATACGCATCAGAATGAGTAAAATCGGTGCCCAGATGCCAATCATGTCGTAGGTTGGCAGCAGGCCAATCATCACGGTTGCACTCCCCATCAGCGACAGGGTTAACACCAGCGTCTTTTTACGACCGATACGGTCGCCAATGTGGGCAAAAATCACCCCACCAATGGGGCGAATAAAGAAGGTGAGCGAGAAAGAAAGATAGGAGAGGATCAGGCCGATGACTGGGTCAACCATCGGGAAAAAGATCTTATTGAACACCAGTGCGGCTGCTGTTCCGTATAAAAAATAGTCAAACCATTCAATGGAACTGCCGGTCAGGCTAGCAATCAGGACCCTCTTATTCTTTTTCAGGATCGTGGTGCTACTTTCTTGTATTGTCATTAAGAATAACTCCCGCCACATTGGGTTAAAATCAGGTGTCACCTTTTAGGGGTGAATGGTGCAACCTGGATTGTGAAAAAGGTTGTGTGTTTGTTAAGCAACTTAGATATGAGCGTTATCTTTGGCAAGCGTATCGTCAAAATTTGCGAGCAAAAATGAGAACCATTTCCATTTATTGCCTCTTAAATTTTGCGATATGTTGGTTTTAAATTCTAAAATACGATGAGTAAATGGCGTTTTATTCAGGTGCAACCGCACTGTTTTTAGACGTTTCTGGTTATTTCAAGATTGTTACAAAATGGCGGGGCTGAGGTAAATTTATGCCCTGCAATTGCGCGTAGACGAAGGGAGTAGAGCAGGTGATGAACGTGTCAAATTTACCGCAGGAAACGCTGAACGCTGCGAACGTGCTGGGGCGTTGGCTGGCACAAAATGATTTTGCCGCGCCGCCGCAGGCTTCACAAACGCAGTGGGTGGTGATGGCAGGGAATGCCGTGATGCCAACCATTGAGGCGGCCTGTCATTTGGTGAGCGAGCACGGCGGTTCGCTGCTGATAAGCGGCGGCATTGGTCATTCGACAAATTTCCTCTATGAGGCCATTGCCCAGCACCCGCGCTATCAAAGCATTAGCTGTGATGGCGAAGCCGAGGCGACGCTGCTGGCGGAAATTGCCCATCGCTTCTGGCAGATCCCGCGGGAGCGAATTGTGGTGGAAGACCAGTCAACGAACTGCGGTGAGAACGCCGCGTTTACCCGCCGGGTGATGGAAGAGAGAGGTATTTGTCCTCAGACGGCGACGGTGGTGCAGGACCCAACCATGCAGCGCCGCACGATGGCGACCTTTACCCGCGTCTGGCAGGGTGTGGATAATGCCCCGCGCTGGCTCAGCTATCCGGGCTACATCCCGGAACTGCTCAATACGCCGGAAGGCGTCAGCTACCGCCAGCCTGCGGTTGGGCTGTGGCCGGTATCGCGCTATCTGTCGCTGCTGCTTGGTGAAGTGCCTCGCCTGCGTGACGATGCCAGGGGTTACGGGCCGCGCGGGAAAGATTTTATTACTCACGTCGATATCCCCGCTGAAGTCGAAGCCGCCTGGCAGCACCTTTCAGCCGACCCGCTACTTCAGCAGATCTTAGCCAGTCGAACTATGGCCTGACGTTAATCCGGCCACTAACCTGGCCGGGCTAGCGGAAACTCCACTGCACGCTGACCACAAATATCGACGGCAGAATAATGCCGCTTTCAATACCGAAGTAGTCGGTAAAGTTGTACTGCAGCCCGTGGTAAATATACGGTGAGAAGCCCACGCCGGTGATTTTTTTCGCCGTGTGGTAGGTGCCGGAATCGCCGCAGTGGCTGAAGGCATCAAAAAAGAACTCGCCCGTATAGGCGTAAACGCCTTTAAAGGTCCAGCCCTTATTCTGGCCGCTGCCCTGGAGCCAGTCACGACGAACGCCCAGCGACAGGCAGCGGTCAGCAAAGCTGTTCTTCATTGTGCCGACCAGCAGACTGTATTTTGAATCTTCAGAGAACTTGCGTTCGATGGAGAAAAAGTCGTTATTGAATTTTTCGTTATATTGACCGTGGTTGCCGCTCATATGGTAGACAAAGGAGCCGGTATTAACGGAGTAGAGATTTATCTCATCTGCAACGCTGGAGGCGGCCGGCAGCAGCGCCGACGCAAATGCCAGCACGCTGGGTATTTTACGCATTTTAAAACTCAGTAAAGCCAGAAAGAAAAAACATTGCGCTACATGATAGGTCTTTCGCGATAAACCTCGGCTAAACCAGCGCTGCATCCTGCGGAAAATTAGCGCGCTATCTTTTCGCGTCGCTTCACAGAAACAGACATAATCGGTTGGAAAAGTTGCCAGAGTGTATATGTATTTAACAATATTTTTACTTGTTAACGACCTAACACAGACAGGAGCAGCTCATGACGTCACCCGTACAACACCCGATGTATATCGATGGTCAGTTCGTCAGCTGGCAGGGCGATAGCTGGATTGATGTGATTAACCCGGCAACCGAAGCATGTCTTTCCCGTATTCCTGATGGTGATGCCGAGCACGCGAAGCAAGCGATTGATGCCGCTGAGCGCGCACAGCCAGCCTGGGAAGCGCTGCCAGCGATTGAACGTGCCGGATGGCTGCGCAAAATTGCCGCTGGCATTCGCGAGCGTGCGGCGGAGATTAGCCAGATGATTGTTGCCGAAGGCGGCAAAATTCAACAGCTGGCTGAGGTTGAGGTGGGCTTCACCGCTGACTATATCGAGTACATGGCTGAGTGGGCGCGTCGTTACGAAGGGGAGATCCTGCAAAGCGATCGCCCCGGTGAAAATATCTTTGTCTTTAAACGTGCGCTGGGGGTGACCACCGGTATTCTGCCGTGGAACTTTCCCTTCTTCCTGATTGCCCGCAAGATGGCGCCAGCGTTGATTACCGGTAATACCATCGTTATCAAACCAAGCGAGTTCACACCGAATAACGCCATCGCCTTTGCTGAAATTGTCCATAAAATTGGCCTGCCGAAAGGCGTTTTCAACCTGGTGCTGGGGCGTGGTGAAACCGTGGGCCAGGAGCTGGCGGGTAACCCGAAGGTGGCGATGGTCAGCATGACCGGCAGCGTGGCAGCGGGTGAGAAAATCATGGCGGCGGCGGCAAAAAATATCACCAAAGTGGGACTTGAACTGGGCGGTAAAGCTCCGGCGATCGTGCTGGATGATGCCGATATTGAGCTGGCGGTGAAAGCGATTGTCGACTCGCGCGTGATTAACACCGGGCAGGTGTGTAACTGCGCCGAGCGCGTCTATGTGCAGAAAGGGATTTACGATAGCTTCGTTAATAAACTGGGTGAAGCGATGAAGGCCGTGGCCTTTGGCGACCCGGCGAAACGTAACGATATTGCGATGGGGCCGTTGATTAACGCCGCCGCGCTGGAGCGCGTAGAGCAGAAAGTGGCGAAAGCCGTCGCCCAGGGGGCGAAGGTGGTGCTAGGAGGCAAAGCGGTAGAAGGCGCCGGTTATTTCTACCCGCCAACGCTGCTGCTGGATGTGCGCCAGGAGATGAGCATCATGCACGAAGAGACCTTCGGCCCGGTGCTGCCGGTAGTGATGTTCGATACGCTGGACGAGGCGCTGAAGATGGCGAACGACAGTGACTACGGTCTGACTTCATCGGTCTATACCCGCGACCTCAACCAGGCGATGAAAGCCGTGCGTGGACTGAAGTTTGGCGAAACCTATATCAACCGCGAAAACTTTGAAGCGATGCAGGGGTTCCACGCCGGCTGGCGTAAGTCCGGCATCGGCGGGGCAGACGGCAAGCATGGGTTGAACGAATACCTGCAAACGCAGATGGTCTATTTGCAGACGCAGGGCTAAGTGCTATTCCCGGCGTCGCGTTGCTCGGCCGGGCTACATTCAGATTTGTAGCCAGGCCAAGCGAAGCGCCGCCGGGATCTCACCGAACTACACCTTCGTCGCAATCCAGTTCATCATCAACCGTGGCCACACCGCGACCGGCAACCCCTCGGCATCGCGAATACCAAACCCGTGCCGCCCCTGTTCAAACAGATGCATCTCCACCGGCACCTGCTGGGCATGCAGTGCATTGAACAGCGCCAGGCTGTTTTCCACCTTCACAGCCGGATCGTCAACCGCATGCAGCAAAAAGGTCGGCGGCACCTGACGATCGACACGTTTTTCCAGCGAATAATGTGCACGCTGCGCCGGGTCTGGCGTATCGCCAATCAATGCACGGCGAGAGCCGGGGTGGCCAAACCCTTCGTCCATGCTGATAACAGGGTAGGCCAGCGCCATAAAGTCAGGGCGGGCGGAGACCTCATCAATCTCGTCCAGCGGCGGATAGGCTTTCTCCAGATAGCGAGTACCCAGGCTTGCCGCCACGTGCCCGCCAGAGGAGAAACCGAGAACGCCGATTTTGTCAGGAGAAATATGCCAGTGCGCAGCCTGGCTGCGGAGGGTGCGCATTGCGCGTTGAACATCTGCCAGCGGTGCATTGGCACCTTCCTGGTGACCGTCTCCCGGCATGCGATAGGTCATCACGAATAGCGTATAGCCTTGAGCGGTAAAGTCGGGGGCGAGCGCCGTACCTTCTTTATCCAGCACCACGCGCTGATAGGAACCGCCAGGCGTCACCAGAATCCCCACGCCGTTAGGATTTTCGGGCTGAAACACCGTTATTTGCGGCGCACGAACGCCGGTGACCGCGCGATCCCACGCGCTGCTGCCGGTGTGGTCGCGTTCTAGCGTGGGCGTTACAGTACTGGTGCTGGCGCCCGGCGCATCGCCGCCGGGCCAGAGGGTGAACGTGGTGGATGTGCGGGCTGCCTGGGCCATCCGTGTCAGTAATAGATCCTGGGGTGTTGCGTTCATGGCATCCTCAATCGGTTTGATGTAGCGCGAATTATCTCTCCGCGCGGGCTATTTTTGCCTCGTGTTCCAGTAGCCAGGCTTTGCGGGCAATGCCGCCGCCATACCCGGTCATGCTGCCGTCTTTGCCGATCACCCGATGGCAGGGAATAACGATAGCAATACGATTTGCGCCGTTGGCCGCCGCAACGGCACGGGCGGCGGTCGGTTTGTTGAGCGTTTCGGCCAACGCTTGATAGTGGGTGGTTTCGCCGCAGGGTAGCAAACACAATGCCTGCCAGACGCGGCGTTGAAAGTCACTGCCGGGAGTATCCAGCGCTAGGGTAAATCGCTGGCGCTGTCCGGCAAAATACTCGCTAATCTCTTTTTCAGCTTGCCGGGTATGAGCATTTTGCCCGGCGATAATACGGGCATTCAGCAGGCGCTGGATGTCGCTAAATTCGGTTTCCAGCATGCGGCGGTCAACAAACTCGAGCAGGCACACTCCACGTTCGCTGGCGCAGACGAACATTGGCCCAATCGGCGTGGTAAAGCGGTGAATTAACAGCGACGGCTGGGCCGTTGCCGGAGAGTGGCCGGTGAGCTTTTTATAGGTATAGCCGAAGCCGCTGAGCGACTCGTAGCCGCTATCAAAAGCCACATCCGTGGCGCTGCGTCCGCTTTTCAACTCCTGCAGGGCAACGTTAACTCGCTGCATTCGCTGGAATGCCTGAAAGGTGATGCCGTGATGGTGTAAAAACCAGCGCCGAACGCGCTCCGGACTAATGTGGTTTTCACGAAGCTGGGTATCGCTGACGCGCACTTTTGGCGTTTGCCGCACCAGCGCCAGCGCCTGCTCGATAAAATCCGGCGCGCTGCAGGCGTTTTCGGTAGGACGGCATACCTTGCAGGGGCGAAAGCCTGCGTCGAGCGCCGACTTAAAATCACGGAAGAACTCCACGTTTTCCCGCTTTGGTTTTCGCGCCCGGCACACCGAAATACAGAACACCCCGGTGGTTTTTACTCCGACGTAGAAAACGCCGGTATACTCCGACGCCCGCGCCAGCAGTGCCTGGTACCAGGTGTCGCACTGGACACTATCGGTGACTTTCATCGTCGAAGACTCCTGCAAAGGACGGCTGATGGCGAAGGGTTAACAGTAGATCGTTTAGCCGGGTTTGTATTGCACTATGTACCGCATTACCCATTGAAATGCGACGTACCCCAAGTTCTGCCAGCGTGGCGAAATCGGCTAGAGCGGGAATCGCCATCACGTTCAGCGGTAGGGTGGTTTGCTGGACCAGAGTGGCAATATCCTGTGAACGGTGGACGCATGGCACAAACAGCCCATCGGCACCGTTTGTCGCATAGCGAGTATTTCGTGACAGTGTCACTTGTAGTGCATCAGGTTCGCCGAGCAGAAAGGCATCGGTACGCACGTTTAAAAAGAGCGGGCAATCACTGGCATCGAGCGCTTTGCGTATATCTCGCAGTTGATGAGCGAAACCGTCAGCATCTATCAGGCGTCGTACACCGTCGTGAACCCGGCTGTCTTCCAGATTCACGCCTACCACGCCAAGCGCGCTCAGTTGCAGCAAATTCTCCACAATGCCATCGACGGTGTCGGCATATCCGGCTTCCATGTCCACGCTGAGTGGTAATGACGTACAGGCGCGAATACGGCTGACCAGATAGCGTAGTTCGGCAAAAGGAAGACCTTCGCCGTCGGCGTAGCCCAACATGGCCGCGATGGCGGCGCTGGACGTTCCCATCGCCTGATACCCGGCGTTCTCGGCTGCCAGCGCGCTAGGTACATCCCACACGTTGGCGATAAGCAGAGGGTGAGGTTGGTGGTGTAATTGGCTGAAGTTCATCGGGTTCTCCGGTTGTGTGTGCAAACGGAGTGTGACGCGACAGGCAAAATGCCAGCAACCGAAAATCGGACGACCATTTTTGACGGGGAAGACGGCGGGGGCATGATGCCGCCCGCCGGAGACGTTACATTTTGGCGAATTTTTCCAGCACGCGAATAAGCTGGGTCACAAAGCCATATTCGTTATCGTACCAGGAGACGGTTTTAACCAATTGCAGGCCGCCCGCTTCGGTCACTTCGGTTTGGGTCGCATCGAAAACGGAACCGAAATGGGTGCCGATGATATCGGAAGAGACAATCTCCTCTTCGGTATAGCCAAACGATTCATTGTTGTGCGCCGCATTCTTCATCACCTGGTTAACCTCCTCGGCGGTGACTTTCTTACCCAGGATAGAGACCAGTTCAGTAACTGAGCCGGTTTTGGTCGGCACGCGTTGGGCGTGGCCCTTCAGCTTGCCGCTCAGCGCCGGGATCACCAGACCAATGGCTTTGGCTGCCCCGGTGGTATGCGGAATGATGTTCTCTGCTGCCGCACGTGAGGCGCGCAGATCTTTACCGCGCGGGCCATCAACCAGCGACTGGGTGCCGGTGTAGGCGTGAATGGTGGTCATGGTTCCGACTTCAATGCCAAACGCGTCGTGAAGGGCTTTGGCCATTGGCGCCAGGCAGTTGGTGGTGCACGAGGCGACGGAGATAATCTTATCGCTGGCGTTCAGCGTATCGTCGTTGACGTTAAAGACGAGGGTTTTCATGTCGCCCGCAGGGGCGGAGACCAGCACTTTTTTCGCCCCGGCATCAATATGCGCCTGCGATTTTTCCGTCGAGGTGTAGAAGCCGGTGCATTCGACAATCAGCTCTGCGCCCTGGGCAGTCCAGGGAATGTTTTGTGCCTCTTTTTCGGCGTAAACGGTGATGGTTTTACCATTCACAATCAGCGCATTATCGTTGTAATCCACGCTCCACGGGAATGGGCCGTAGTTGGAGTCATGCTTTAACAGATAAGCCAGAACTTTGGGGGAGGTGAGATCGTTAATTGCGACCACTTCATGACTGCTGGATACTTCCAGTAAACGGCGCAGAACCAGACGACCGATGCGCCCAAACCCGTTAATGCCAATTTTACTCATGGTGCTCTCCTGTCAGTGATGGGGTGTCAGCCCAATATGCGTGCGTCAGATCGATTCAATGAATAAGTGTGGTTTATGTATTTCACCTGTCCAGGCTTAGTTCAGCGCGCCGGGAAGGGCAACGCTGTCGCGAAAATTTAATTTGTATCGATTTGAAAAAGTTAATGAAATTTTAACGAATCGCGGCTATTTTGCTTTTTTATGTTACTTCTCAGAGTATTTTGGCGATGAACGATAAATATTCCCGCTTACAAATTGCCATCCACTGGCTGGTCTTTCTGCTGGTGGTGGTGGCCTATGCGGCGATGGAGCTACGCGGATTTTTCCCCCGCAGCGACCGCCCGGTCATTAATATGATTCACGTCTCCTGCGGGACTAGCGTACTGGTGCTGATGGTGGCGCGTCTGCTGATTCGCCTGAAGCGTCCGGCGCCGCCAATCGTGCCGAAGCCAAAGCCGATGATGACCGGCATGGCGCACCTGGGGCACCTGGCTATCTACCTGCTGTTTATCGCACTGCCGCTGATTGGTCTTATCATGATGTATAACCGTGGTAACCCGTGGCTGGCGTTTGGTATCACCATGCCGCACGCGGCGGAGGGGAATTTCGACCTCGTCGATACGCTTAAACACTATCACGTGTTCCTCGCCAACCTCGGCTACTGGCTGATTGGTCTGCATGCGCTTGCCGCACTGGCTCACCACTATATCTGGAAGGACAATACGCTGCTGCGCATGATGCCGCGCAAGCGTTAACAGGCTTTCAACTCCCTGGGCTCTGCGCTACCATAAGTCTTATGTCTGACGTATGAGTGGAGAGAACAGGGTGTTCGCAGATTTTGGTGTACTTAATTACTGGACCTATTTGCTCGGGGCCATCTTTATTATTCTGGTGCCGGGGCCGAATACCTTCTTCGTGCTGAAGACCGGCGTGTCGCACGGTATCCGCAAAGGCTATATGGCGGCGCTCGCGGTGTTTATTGGCGACGCCGTTCTGATGTCTCTCTCGTTTGCGGGCGTCGCTACGCTGATTAAAACCACGCCGGTGCTGTTTAATATTGTGCGCTACCTGGGGGCCATTTATCTGCTCTATCTTGGCGGCAAAATGCTCTACAGTACGCTGAAACGTAAAAATGCCGAACACGATGAAGCGGCCGAACCGGGCCACGCTATCTTCAAACGTGCGTTAACCCTGAGCCTCACTAATCCGAAAGCGATCCTGTTCTACGTGTCGTTCTTCGTGCAGTTTATTGACGTTCACGCGACAACTCCGGGCCTGGCGTTCTTCATTCTCGCGGTGACGCTGGAGCTGGTGAGCTTTACCTACCTGAGCTTCCTGATTGTCTCCGGCTCGCTGGTAACGCGCTATGTGAAAACGCGTAAAAAACTGGCGAAAATCGGTAACAGCCTGATTGGCCTGGTGTTTGTCGGCTTTGCCGCGCGTCTGGCAACGCTCCAGTCCTGATAACTTTCCTGGCCCGATACCCCTTATCGGGCCAGTCTGTTTTATTCCTTTTCACATCACGATAACGGCGCAGGCCGGTCATCACATCCCCGTAATAAACGTCTAAACTTAGAGCTCTGGATGCGTAAACCCGCGCCGCTTGCGATATGCTCTTTCGCGCATTTGAAAAAAATAAAACATTTATTTTACATCAACACAATGAGATTGATAGTATACCCCCCTATACTATCGGAGGAGCTATGCCGCATTCACTCGAAGACAAAAAACGGGCATTAAGCCGAGTGCGCCGTATTAAAGGGCAGGTTGAAGCGCTGGAACGCGCGCTGGAATCGGGTGACTCGTGCCTGACCATCCTGCAGCAAATTGCCTCGATTCGCGGGGCCTCTAACGGCCTGATGGGCGAGATGGTTGAAATGCACCTTAAAGATGAACTGGTCAGCGGTGAAACCACGCCGGATCAGCGGGCGCTGCGCATGGCTGAGGTCGGTCACCTGCTTCGGTCCTATTTAAAATAATCCCCATAATGGAAAAGAGAGTTATGAAATCACGTGCTGCAGTTGCGTTTGGCCCAGGTCAGCCGCTGAAGATTGTGGAAATTGACGTTGCGCCGCCGAAAAAAGGCGAAGTGCTGGTCAAGATCACCCATACCGGCGTTTGCCATACCGATGCATTCACGCTGTCAGGGGATGACCCTGAAGGCGTGTTCCCGGCGGTGCTTGGCCATGAAGGCGGCGGCGTGGTAGTTGAAGTGGGTGAAGGGGTAACCAGCCTCAAGCCGGGCGACCATGTTATTCCACTGTATACCGCAGAATGCGGCGAGTGTAAGTTCTGTAAATCGGGCAAAACCAACCTGTGCCAGGCGGTACGCGCCACCCAGGGCAAAGGGCTGATGCCGGATGGTACCACCCGTTTCTCTTATAACGGCGAACCGATTTATCACTATATGGGTACCAGCACCTTCAGCGAGTACACCGTCTGTGCCGAGATCTCACTGGCGAAGGTGAACCCGCAGGCGCCGCTGGATAAAGTCTGCCTGCTGGGCTGTGGCGTAACCACCGGTATCGGCGCAGTGCACAACACGGCAAAAGTTAAAGAGGGCGATACCGTGGCGGTGTTTGGCCTCGGCGGTATTGGTCTGGCAGTGATTCAGGGTGCGGTACAGGCAAAAGCTGGACGCATTCTGGCCGTGGACACGAACCCGGAAAAATTCACCCTGGCGCGTGAAATGGGCGCAACCGACTTTATCAACCCGAAAGACTACGATAAGCCGATTCAGGATGTGATTGTTGAACTGACCGACGGCGGCGTGGACTTCAGCTTCGAATGTATTGGCAACGTCAACGTGATGCGTTCGGCGCTGGAATGCTGCCATAAAGGCTGGGGCGAAAGCATTATCATCGGCGTTGCCGGTGCGGGTCAGGAAATTAAAACCCGTCCGTTCCAGCTGGTGACCGGTCGCGTATGGCGCGGTTCAGCATTCGGCGGCGTGAAAGGCCGTACCCAGTTGCCGGGCATGGTGGAAGAGGCGATGGCGGGCAAAATTCAACTCGACCCGTTTATTACCCACCGTCTGCCGTTAGACCAGATCAACGAAGCGTTCGATCTGATGCACGAAGGGAAATCTATCCGTACCGTCATTCATTTCGGCGATAAATAATCCTCCCCCTAACCAGCGGGAATGTCCCGCTGGTTCTCTGAAGTGTGACCCGCCTTGCGTTTTGCACCATTGCTGATAACAAATCAGCGCTAATGGCCGATGACTCTATTACTTACCTCAAGTACAAGAGAGTCACTCATGGAAAAAAAATCCGCGCAGCCGCGTCGCGCACAAAAGGTCGGCTTCTTACATCATATCCGTCTGGTGCCGTTCTTCGGCTCGGTGCTGGGCGGCATTCTGGTACTGTTCGCGCTGAGTTCAGGGCTGGCGGGTTATTTTATGTGGAAGGCCGATAACGACCAGCGCGACGTTACCCAGGAGTTGCAGGTGCGCGTGGGGCTTTCCGACAGTGCCAACTATCTGCGCGAAGCCCGTATCATGATGATTCATGCGGGTGCGGACAGCCGCATTGCTGAAATGGAGAGCATGAAGAAAAACCTGGCGGCGGCAGAAGACAGAATCAAACGCTCTCAGGATGGGTTTAAGCTCTACGTCAACCGTAGCGTGAAAACGCAGGCGGACGAAGCACTGGATGCCGAAATGAATCAGCGCTACAACGCCTATTTAGAAGGGATGGCGCCGATGCTGAAATACGCAAAAAACGGCATGTTTGAAGCCATCATCAACTATGAAAGCGAGCAGGCCCGCGCGTTCGACGACGCGTACAACGATGTGCGCAACAAGGTCATTACTATTCGTACCGCTCGTGCCAACCAGCTTGCGGAGCTGGCCCACGACCGTACCCGTCTGGGTGTGATATTTATGATTGGCGCGTTTGTGCTGGCGGTGCTGATGACCATCGTCACCTTTACCACCCTGCGTAACGTGGTGATCCTGCCGCTGCAGCGCGCGGGCGTACGCATTGCACAGATTGCCAATGGTGACCTGACGATGCCGGATGAACCGGTAGGGCGCAGCGAGATTGGTCAGCTCAACGGCCATCTGCAAAAAATGCAGCACTCTTTGGTGCAGACTGTGGGCAGCGTGCGTCAGGGGGCGGAAGAAATTTATCGCGGCACTAGCGAAATCTCCGCTGGCAATACCGATCTCTCTTCTCGTACCGAGCAGCAGGCGGCGGCGATTGAACAGACGGCGGCCAGCATGGAGCAGTTAGCCGCAACGGTGAAACAGAATGCCGAGAACGCCCATCATGCCAGCAAACTGGCGGAGGACGCATCGGGCAAAGCAACGCGCGGTGGTCAACTGGTCTCCGGCGTGGTGTCGACGATGGGCAGCATTTCGACCAGCTCGAAGAAAATCTCTGAGATAACCTCGGTCATCAACAGCATTGCTTTCCAGACCAACATTCTGGCGCTGAACGCGGCGGTGGAAGCGGCGCGCGCGGGTGAGCAGGGGCGTGGATTTGCGGTGGTAGCGAGTGAAGTTCGCACGCTGGCAAGTCGTAGCGCCCAGGCGGCGAAAGAGATTGAGGGGCTGATCAGTGAATCGGTCACATTGATTGAACGCGGCTCAGGCGAGGTGGTACGCGCGGGGACGACGATGACCGATATTGTGGATGCGGTAAAACGCGTAACCGATATCATGCTGGAGATAGCGGCTGCCTCTGATGAGCAGAATCGCGGTATTCAGCAGGTGAGCCAGGCGGTCACCGAGATGGATAACGTGACTCAGCAAAACGCCTCGCTGGTGGAGGAAGCCTCTGCGGCGGCGGCTTCGCTGGAAGAACAGGCGGCACGCTTAACCGAAGCGGTAGGTACCTTCCGCTTACAGTCCAGTGAGCGCGTTGAAACGGTCAAAACGATAGTAAAAGCCCCGTTTAACTCCGCTCGCCCGGCGGCGGCTACCGCAGGTGCGGATAACTGGGAAACGTTTTAAGCGAGTGCCTTGCCGGATGGCGGCGTAAACGCCTTATCCGGCCTACCAAAAAAAAGCCTCGTCACCGCAAGGGTGGCGAGGCAGTGTAGGCCTGATAAGCGCAGCGCCATCAGGCACAATACGCACACGGAAGTTCGACTATCAGTGGCTATCCGGCAGCGCGTAGGCAATGATGTAGTCACCACGATCCGGCGACTGGCGTGCGCCACCCGCGTTAATCACGATGTACTGCTTGCCGGTCTTTGGCGACACGTAAGTCATCGGGCCCGACTGACTGCCAACCGGCAGACGGTCTTTCCAGATCTCTTTCCCGGTTGCGGTATCAAAGGCACGCAGATAGAAATCCTGAGTACCGGCGAAGAACAGTAGGCCAGACTGAGTCGAGAGCGACGCGCCAAGCGTTGGCATACCGATAGGAATTGGCATATGCATGCGGATCCCCAGCGGCCCGGTATCTTCAACCGTACCAACCGGTACCTGCCAGACGATTTTCCCAGACTTCAGGTCCACCGCAGACATGGTGCCGAACGGCGGTTTCTGGCATGGAATACCCAGCGGTGACAGGAAACGCTCGCGCATTGCGCCGTACGGTGTACCGTCCATCGGTACAATACCCATCTCTATACCGCTGGCATTCTTCGCCACTTTGGCGCGTGGCACCATATAGTTTGCCAGCCCCAGACGCATATCGTTGACGAACATTAGGCTGTTGTTCGGGTCAACCGACACGCTGCCCCAGTTCATCCCACCCAGTGAGCCAGGATACTGCAGGGAACGGTCTTCCCCTGGTGGGGTGAAGATACCCTGATGACGCATCTCTTTAAACTGGATGCGGCACAGCAGCAGGTCGACCGGCGTAGCGCCCCACATATCGGACTCTTTCAGCGTTTCGTTGCCGATCATCGGCATACCCACGGAGTAAGGCTGAGTAGGCGAGTAGCGCTCGCCGGGCACGTTGCCTGCTGGAACCGGACGTTCTTCGACTTTGGCTACCGGCTCACCGGTTTCGCGGTTGAGCATAAAGATCATGCCCTGTTTGCTGGTCTGGACCAGTACCGGCGTGGTGCCGCCTTTACCATCTGGCAGGTCGTATAATAGCGGCTGCGAAGGTAGGTCAAAGTCCCACAGGTCGTGGTGGGTGGTCTGATAGTGCCAGCGCACTTTACCGGTGGTGGCGTCTACCGCCACGATGGAGGAGCTGTACTTATCGTCGAGTGCGGTACGTTCCCCGGCCCAGAAGTCAGGCGTAGCGTTACCGGTCGGCAGATAGACCAGGTTCAGCTTCGCGTCGTAAGACATCGCGGACCAGACATTCGGTGTACCGCGGGTATAGGTCATCCCTTCCGGCGGCAGACCGGTGAGATTCGGGTTACCCGGGTCCCACGCCCAGGCGAGTTTGCCGCTATGCACATCGTATGCGCGCACTACGCCGGGCGGTTCGCCGGTGGAGAAGTTATCGGCCACGCGACCGCCGACGATCACCACATTACCCGCCACTAATGGCGTAGAGGTCTGCTGATAGTAGCCCGGCTTGATATCGCCCATCCCAATGCTCAGATCAACCACGCCGTGGTCGCCAAAGTCGTCGCACACCTTACCGTTATCGGCATTGATAGCGATAAGACGTGCGTCGGTGGTCGGCAGGAACAGACGACGTGGGCAGGCGGCAGGTTGAGCTGTCGGTGCCTGTGCGTTAACGGACGAGTGGTCTTCAAAGTAGCCCAGACCGCGACAGCGCTGCCAGTTAGGCGCAGTGGCTTTCGAATCGTAGCGCCATTTCTCTTTACCCGAGTCAACGTCCAGCGCCAGTACTTTGCTGTACGGGGTGCAGACGAACAGGGTGTCGCCAACCTGCAGCGGGGTGTTTTGATCTTCCGCACCTGAACCGTTGCTTTGCGGAATATCGCCGGTATGGGCAACCCATGCCACTTGAAGCTTATCGATGTTCTGCTTATTGATCTGGTCTAGCGCCGCAAAGCGGTCGCCGTGGGTGGTATTACCCCAATGCTCCCAGTTTTTCTGCTCGTCACCGGGTGCCACCGGCTTAACCGGCACCGCTTCGGTTGCTGAAACCAGCGTTTGCGGCTTGAACATGCCGCCCATGCTGACCAACAGTACAACGGCAATCACGGCGGCAAGACCAAAGGCCGGGCCTTTTTTGGCTGGCTGAATGCGCGACATAAACGGCCATACCAGCGCACAGAGAAATGCCAGCACGCCAAAGGTAAACAGGCGCGAGAAAAGTGGCCAGAAATCCCAGCCTGCGTCGCTGATTGACCAGGCAATCGCCACGATAAACGCCAGCGCGTACAGCACGATCCCGCCACGGCGCTGACGAGCGATCAGAATGGCGCTAATCACCATCACCAGCCCCATCAGAGCAAAGAACCAGGTGCCGCCGACGCTGGCGAGCTTCGCCCCCAGCGCCCCGACAGCCAGGCCGACGATCAACATCAGCGCGATAAGAAGCCACTGCAGGACTCGTGGGAATCCTCGTGGCACGTTGCCAGTTGCCATACCGTTCTCCTTAAAACAGCAAAGATGCACGATTGAACCAGATGGTAATCTGATGTCGTGCTTATGTTTTGAATGAAATGAAATCCAGCTTCTAACAAGAGCTTGTAGCTCACTGCTTAGGTCCGATGTGAACCATTTGGTTAACTGATGGGTATGATAGATCTGTTAAAATGCATTGCGCAATTGTTAATAAAATATTTCGCATTAATTGGCTATTGGGCGGTAGAATGGTGAAGAGAACCAAAAGAAGCTTTATCTGATGCAGGGCAATGAAGTTTGTATCCTTACCATTGCCTGCGCACCCCTTCAGGCTATATGCAACTTTTTGCGTAGATAGAACGCTCTTTTGAAGCTAGTATAACGTCATTATAAGAATTAACGGAATTGAACATATGTTTTGCAAATATAGATTATATAAATGGCTATGCAAAACAGTCTACCGGTTGTCCCATAGCCCTGCGTACAAGCACAACAAAAATTTATGGCCTTTCTTTAAAGTAAACCGTAATGTCTCTGGGAGAATAGACACTATTTTTTACAATAAAAGTAAGATTGATAATATTTCACATCTTGAAAGTAGTAAAAAAGAACGCCCACTTCTCATTATGGCGACGGGGCCATCGATTAGCAGTATTGATCAACGTTTTTTTGACGACGGGTTTGATTATATTGGTGTTAACGGTGCTATTTCGATGGAATCGATCCGTTATTCCTGGTATGCCATTATTGATAGAGACTTTGTCATTCAACAGATTGATTTTGTTAAGGATATTGTTTCTCGAAATGGATTAATACTTTTCTGTACCTATGCCACACTGGAGTGTATTTTTTCATCGGTACCGGAATATGATATTCGTTGCAAATTTCATGTATTCGAAAGTGCCGCAAACTCAAAAATATATAAATTCTTGCAGGCTACCGTAGTGATTAAGCCAGATGATGAACGCTTCCATTGGCACCACGGTTTCGGCTTTTCCGATAATATTAGTCAAGCCCTGTTTGATTCCGGCACGGTAGCTTTTACCGCGTTACAGATTGGCTGTGCTTTAGGTTATAAAAAAATCTATATTGCGGGTCTGGATATGAACAACTTTAGTACACCACGCTTCTATGAAACGGCACAAAATCGATTAGACACCAGGCTGGATAAAGACTTTGATAGGATCATTCAATCATTTTTTGCAGCACGGGCATACTGTGACGAACATAACATTGAAGTGATAAATTTATCACCAGAAAGTGCCGTTGAAGCCTTCCCTAAAATGCGCTGGGATAGCGTGAAACCGGCCGTCGAAGTGTAGTGTCTCCGTGGCGTAATGCCACGGAGTACATTGATTATGTCGGCATCGATTTACGCACCGCGCTAAGCAACGTCTGCGCACCGGCTGAAAGCGGAGTGTCCACCCGCGTGAGAATACCAATGGGCTCTCCCTGGCCCTGCGTTGCAATCGGCAGGGCGGTGAGGACTCCGCGGCGCAAATCATCCTTCACTGCGCCGGAAGGCACAAACCAGATATAGTTGTAATCGACGGTAAGCTGGCGCGAGAGCGAGGCGGAGAGCGTCTCGATACAACCCGCAGGCATCTTGCAGCCCTGACTTTGCAGCAAGGTTTCCGCGTTCTGGCGTGGGACGGTGCCTTTTGGTGACACCACCACTGGCCACTCCAGTACGCGGCTCAGGGTAATATTCTCGTGCAGTAGTGGGTGATCGGGACGTACCACCAGCTTCAATGACTCCAGGAACAGCAGTTCATAGTTCAGCCCGGTCATCAGTTCCGGGTCAGACATGCGGCCAATCCCCAGATCGATATCCCCGGACTTCAGCGCGGCCAGCAGCATGGTGTTATTCATGGTGGCCACCTGGAGCGTTACGTCTTTTTGCTGCTGGTGGAACTGACCTATCACGGCAGGTAATACACCCAGGGCAGCGGTCGGCAGGGCACCGATGCGTACCACATCATTGTTAACACCTTCTTTACGTATTAACGCCTGACCGGCAGTATTCAGCGCATCAAGCACCTTCACCGCATGGGTTAAAAACTGTTCACCGACGAGAGTCAACTGCGCGCCCAAACGGCCGCGTTCGAAAAGGCGAGTACCGGTAAGTTGTTCGAGTTCGTTGAGCGTCTTGGAGAGCGCTGGCTGGCTTAAATTAAGGGTTTCAGCCGCACGCCCTAAAGTTCCCTGTTGGGCGACGGCTACGAATGTGTGCAGATGGCGCAGACGAATGCGCTGACTAAAGAGAGCATTTTTTTCCATAAGCGATGTTAAAAACAGAGCGGTACGGGTGACAAGTGATGTTGTTTAAATTTGATAACTTGCTAGCAAATTATTATTAACATTTGTACGGTTTAACCGACAAGTGATTTGTTAGATTTGAAGATATCCCCGGCGTTGCGTTGCTCGGCCGGGGAAAGCGCACCGACCTTACAGATCAAAAAACACGGTTTCGTTCTCACCCTGTAAATAGATATCGAAACGGTACACCGTCTCGTTGCCACGCGTCTCTTTGTGCCCAATCAGCGTCTTGCGGCGCACTTCCCATTCAATCAAATTCAGCACCGGGTCTTTCGCGTTCGCCTCCTGCTCATCGGAGAAATACATCCGCGTATTGAGGCCGATATTGATCCCGCGCGCCACGATCCACAGATTGACGTGCGGAGCCATCATGCGCCCGTCGCGACCTACGGCCTGGCCGGGTTTTATGGTGTCAAAGCGCCACACGCCGCTATCAAAGTTAGAGCAGGCGCGACCCCAGCCGCGGTAATCCTCATCCAGCGCTTTTTCCTGCTGCTGGTCCGCCACATGGTTGTAGCGCCCGGCGGCGTTAGCCTGCCAGATCTCAATCAGCACATCGCGCACCGGCGTGCCGGAACCATCGAACACGCGCCCCTCAATGGCAATACGTTCGCCGGGCGTATGGTTGTTGGCAAGCGTAGCGCCGAAGTTCTTCTCAAAGATATGGAAGCCCGCAGCATCCGGAGCCAGGCCGATATGCACATACGGGCCTGCGGTTTGTGAGGCGGTTTCCGGTAAATAGTCTTTCATCGTGCAGCCCCCTGGGTGCGATTTTCAAACAGCGTGGCGCGTTGACCACGCAGCACCAGATCAAAACGATAGGCCAGACAGTCCAGCGGCACGGCGGCGTGGGTATCCAGCTCAGCAATCAGTGTGCGAACGGCATCATCGTTATTGATGGTTTTGACGATAGGGCACTGCTTGATAAGCGGGTCACCCTCAAAGTACATCTGGGTAATCAGGCGCTGGGCAAAGGCTTCACCAAAAATGGAGAAGTGAATATGTGAAGGACGCCAGTCGCTTACCTGGTTGCGCCACGGGTACGGGCCGGGCTTGATGGTGCGGAAGAAGTAGTAGCCGTTTTCGTCGGTCAACACGCGTCCACAGCCACCGAAGTTAGGATCAATCGGAGCCAGATACTGGTCTTTCTTGTGACGGTAACGCCCGCCGGCGTTGGCCTGCCACACCTCAACCAGCGTGTTTTTCAGTGGACGACCGAAGCCGTCGCGCACGTAGCCGTGAACGATAATCCGTTCGCCAATCGGCAGACCGTCTTTGGCATAGTTGAGGATTAAATCGTTATCCAGCGGGCCGAGATCCTGCTGCGAAAAGACCGGACCGGTAATTTCTGACAGTGAATTTTGCAGCGAAATAAGGGCGTTACGCGGTGAACGCAGAACGCTGGTTTTATAGCCTGGCGCGTAGGCTGGGGGATGGTTATTGTAATCCCGGTGAATCACTTCTTGCGGTGACCATTTCGTGCTCATAGGTGGCTCCGTGTAGGGTATTTATTATTGCCGCAGACAGTGTGTGTAAATACATTGTTAATTTAAAGTGAATTTAAGGTGTATTTTAAATAACCTCTGGTTATGTAATCAGAACCATTCACTCAATAAGTTCAGTCAGTTGCCGCGATCACAGTTTGTAAATTCTTACCGCATAGCGTCATGGCCTTTCCTACACTGCAAATATATCCACAGGAGACATGGCATCATGGCGCACACCCTTTCGGCAGATGATATTCGGGAAGAGTTTTCACAAGCGATGTCGGCTATGTATCAGCAAGAAGTTCCGCAATATGGAACGTTGTTGGCATTAGTGGCTGACGTCAATCTGGCGGTACTGGAAAATAACACGCGTCTGTATGAACAGCTGGCTAACGCGGACGAACTGGCACGCCTCAACGTTGAACGCCACGGCGCGATTCGTGTCGGTACGGCACAGGAGCTCGCTACGCTGTGCCGGATGTTTGCCATTATGGGAATGTTGCCGGTGGGCTATTACGATCTGTCGGTGGCTGGCGTGCCGGTACATTCGACGGCGTTTCGCCCGGTGGAGGATGCGGCGCTGCAGCGCAACCCGTTCCGTATCTTCACCTCTTTATTACGCCTTGAGTTGATTGACGACCCGGCACTTCGCCAGAAAGCCGCGCAAATCCTCGCCCAGCGCGATATCTTTACCCCGCGCTGCCGGGCGCTGATGGATCTCCATGACGAGCAGGGCGGATTAACCGCGCCGCAAGCGCAGGAGTTTGTCCGCGAAGCGCTGGAGACGTTCCGCTGGCATCGACATACTACCGTGGATAAAGAAACCTATCAGGCGCTACACCAGCAGCACCGGTTGATTGCCGACGTGGTCTGCTTCCCCGGTTGTCACATTAACCACCTCACGCCGCGCACGCTGGATATTGACCGCGCTCAGGAACTGATGTCTGACTACGGTATTGAACCGAAGGCGGTGATTGAAGGCCCGCCGCGCCGCTCGGTACCGCTGCTGCTACGCCAGACCAGCTTTAAAGCGCTGGAGGAACCGGTGCAGTTTGCGGGTGAGTCGAGCGGCACGCATACCGCGCGCTTTGGTGAAATTGAGCAGCGCGGGATCGCGCTAACGCCAAAGGGCCGGGCTTTGTACGACAAGTTGCTGAGCGAGGCGGGGGTGGGCAAGGATAACCTGAGTCACCAGCAGCATCTGCAAGAGGTGTTCAAAGCCTTCCCGGACAGCGAGTTCTTACTGCGCCAACAGGGATTGGCCTGGTTCCGCTACCGCTTAACGCCGACCGGCGACGCCCATCGGCAGGCGATTCATCCGGGTGATGATCCACAGCCCTTTATCGAACGCGGCTGGATTATCGCCCAGCCGATCACCTATGAAGATTTTCTGCCGGTCAGCGCGGCGGGGATTTTCCAGTCGAATCTGGGCGGCGATGGGCAGACGCGTACGCACGGTAACGCCAGCCGAGACGCATTTGAATCAGCGCTGGGTCGCCAGGTACTGGACGAATTCAGTCTGTACGAGGAGGCGTCGCTGCGTAGCAAACGTCGTTGCGGTCTGCTCTGAAACAGGTACTCTGCATAGCAGTGAAGACAATCAGGATGAAGAGTGAATGCAGAATAGCGCAACGCGGGTGGAGACCCGGCAGGGGACGTTAACGGGCGTCGTGGACGAGGATGTGTATCGCTGGAGCGGCATTCCTTACGCCGCACCGCCGGTGGGTCCGCTGCGCTGGCGCGCGCCACAGCCGGTTTCACCGTGGCAGGGCGTGCGCCAGGCGGATACATTTTCGGCTGCTTGCTGGCAGAGCGCGGAGTACTGTCAGGAGCTGGGCGGCGGCGATCCTGGCCGCTTTTCTGAAGACTGCCTCTATCTGAACGTCTGGTCGCCCATTAAGCGTCAGAAGCCGTTGCCGGTCATGGTCTGGCTGCACGGCGGTGGTTTTACCATCGGTTCAGGCGGGTTGCCGCCTTACGATGGCAAGGCGCTGGCGCGACGCGACGTGATTGTGGTCACGCTCAACTACCGCCTTGGCCATCTCGGCTTCTTTGCTCATCCGGCATTGGAGAGCGAAGACGGCGAACGGCTGTACAATTTTGGCCTGATGGATCAAGTCGCTGCGCTGCGCTGGGTGCATGAGAACATCGAATCGTTCGGTGGCGATCGTGACAATGTCACGTTATTTGGTGAGTCAGCCGGGGCGCGCAGCGTCCTGTCGCTAATGACTTCACCGAAAGCCGCCGGCCTGTTCCACAAAGCCATCATTCAAAGCGGCTATACCTTGCCCGACCTACCGCGCGACGACGCGCTGGCTCGTGGCGAGCGACTGGCCGAACATTTCAATCTGCCGAACGCGACGGCGCACTCTCTGCGAGAGATTCCTGCCGAGGCGTTCTGGCCGCTCACTGCCCCCCATAATATTGGCCCAGCCCCGATTGTCGGCGACGCGGTGCTGCCGCTGCCAATGCTCGACGTTTTCTTTGCCGGTAAGCAGCACCTCATGCCGGTGCTGGTTGGTTCTAACAGCGATGAAGCCAGCGTGATGGCGGTATTCGGCGTGGACTTAGCTGGGCAGATCCAAAAACTTCGCCGCGAGCGCCGTCTGGGGCTAGGGCTGATTAAGCTGCTCTATCCGGGCGTAAAAGGCGATGAGGAACTGGGCCGTCAGGTGTGTCGTGATATGGCGTTTACCACCCTGGGCTACGTGGTGATGCAGGCCCAGCAACGGGTGAATCAACCTTGCTGGCGTTACTGGTTTGATTATGTTGCCGAGGCCGAACACGACACCTATCGTCACGGCGCGTGGCATGGCAATGAGGTGCCCTATGTCTTTGATACACTGGGGCAAATAACGCCCTCGTGCGACTACGTCACGCCACGCGATCTTCAGGTGGCGGCTCAGGTCGCCGACTACTGGGTCAGCTTCGCCCGTGATGCTAGCGCAAGCCATACCGTATTGACGGGGCCGGTACGCTGGCCCGCCTGCGTACGTGGTCGCGACCGGCTTTTACGTATTGGTTTACGCAAGCACGCCGGGTTCCATGTGGAAAATCGCTTTATGCGCGCGCGCCTGGCGCTGTTCAAACGCGTAATGAAGCATCATGTGAGTCTGGATTGACAGTTTTTGTTGCGCTAGCAATTGGATTATCAATCAATTTTGTCTAGAGTGGGCGGCAATAACGCCATTTTTATTTTGCAGCATTCCGACTTTAAAAGGACGCTTTGCCAGGCATGAACCGCAGACACTTTCTTAAATCTTCAATGGCTGTTGCCGCCGTGTGCGGGACTTCCGGTTTCGCATCGCTCTTCTCCCAGGCCGCGATGGCAGAGGACTCCGGCATTGCCGACGGCCAGACGCGTCGCTTTGATTTCGGCGTACTGCAATCCATGGCGCACGATCTCTCTCGCCAACCGTGGAGTGGCGCACCGCGCCCGCTGCCGGATACCCTGGCTAATCTGACGCCGCAGGCCTACAACAGCATTCAGTACGACGCTGAACATTCACTGTGGAACAACGTCAAAGAGCGCCAGTTGGACGTGCAGTTCTTCCACGTTGGGATGGGCTTCCGTCGTCGCGTGCGCATGTTCTCGCTGGATCCAACAAGCCACCAGGCGCGTGAAATTCACTTCCGCCCGGAGCTGTTCCAGTACAACGATGCCGGTGTTGACACCAAACAACTGGAAGGGCAAACCGACCTCGGTTTTGCCGGTTTCCGCGTCTTTAAAGCCCCGGAGCTGGCGCGCCGCGATATCGTTGCTTTCCTCGGCGCGAGCTACTTCCGCGCGGTAGACAGCACCTACCAGTACGGCCTGTCCGCGCGCGGTCTGGCGATTGATACCTATACCGACTCGCTGGAAGAGTTCCCGGACTTCACCTCCTTCTGGTTCGAAACCGCGAAGCCGGGCGATACCTCCTTTACCGTCTACGCGCTGATGGATAGCGCCAGCGTCACCGGGGCGTACAAGTTCGTGGTCCACTGCGAAAAAGCACAGGTGATCATGGATGTGGAGAACCATATCTATGCGCGTAAAGACATCAAGCAGCTCGGCATTGCGCCGATGACCAGCATGTTCAGCTGCGGCAATAACGAACGCCGCGTCTGCGATACCATCCACCCGCAAATTCACGATTCTGACCGCCTGGCGATGTGGCTTGGCAACGGTGAGTGGGTGTGTCGTCCGCTGAATAACCCGCAGAAGCTGCAGTTCAATGCCTACCAGGATAAAAACCCGAAAGGCTTCGGTCTTCTGCAGCTTGACCGCGATTTCACCCACTACCAGGACGTTATGGGCTGGTACAACAAACGCCCAAGCCTGTGGGTTGAGCCGCGTAACCAGTGGGGTAAAGGGGCCGTCAGCCTGATGGAGATCCCAACCACCGGCGAAACGCTTGATAACATCGTCTGCTTCTGGCAGCCGGAAAAACCGATGAAGGCGGGCGATACGCTGAACTTTAGCTACCGCTTGTACTGGAGCGCAATGCCACCGGTACGTTCTCCGCTGGCGCGCGTACTGGCGACCCGTACCGGTATGGGCAGCTTCCCTGAAGGTTGGGCACCGGGTGAGCATTATCCGGAAAAATGGTCCCGTCGTTTCGCTATCGATTTTGTTGGCGGCGATCTGAAAGCCGCTGCACCGAAAGGTATCGAGCCGGTGATTACCCTCTCCAGCGGGGAAGCGAAGCAGATTGAGATCCTCTACGTTGAACCGTTCGACGGCTACCGCATTCTCTTTGACTGGTACCCAACGTCCGATTCGACCGACCCGGTGGATATGCGCCTGTTCCTGCGCTGCCGCGGCGACGCCATCAGCGAAACCTGGCTGTATCAATACTTCCCGCCAGCGCCGGATAAGCGTCAGTACGTTGACGACCGCGTAATGAAATAACCTCGCTGTCGTCATGTAGGCCGGATAAGGCGTCGCCGCCATCCGGCTCTCTGCGCCGTTATGCCTGATGGCGCTGCGCTTATCAGGCTTACGATCACTTGCTGAGAATTGAGAATGACCACCGCTGAAACCATCACCGTCAATGATTCCGTTACCCTCCATGCCGTCAATGAAAGCCACGTTTCGGGGCTGTACCAGCTGGTGCAGCGCAACAAAGCGTGGCTTCAGCAGACGCTGAACTGGCCGCAGTACGTCAACAGCGAACAGGATTCCCGCCAGAACGTGCAGGGCAACATGATGCTGCATCAGCGCGGCATCGCCAAAATGTTCCTGATTTTTGTCGATAACCAGATGGCAGGCGTGCTGTCGTTCAACCAGATCGAGCCCTCGAATAAAACGGGCTATATCGGCTACTGGCTGGATGAGGGCGCGCAGGGAAAAGGGACGCTGTCGGCGGCGTTACAGGCGTTTATTCGCTATTACGCCGAACGTGGAGAAATTCGCCGCTTTGTGATCAAGTGTCGGGTAGATAACCTGCGCAGCAACCAGGTGGCGCTGCGCAACGGTTTTCAACTGGAAGGGTGCTTACGCCAGGCGGAGTTCCTTAACGGCATTTATCACGACCAGAATATCTACGCGCGGATCGTCGACGCCACGCTATAGCGCACCGAAGAGCGGGGTGCGGGTAATTCGCTGTGCCCCGGTTATCGCCTTACGCCCGCGAAGATGAATCGCCTCTCCCGGTAGCGCTTCCACCACCACGCTATCGGTGATATCAATGTGATACTCGATCAGCACATCGCCAATGACCCGTGCATCCCCCTGAATCAGCACGTGATCGTCGAGCAAAATCGGCCCGCCCTGTAAGTGCGCATTGCCGCCGACCAGCACGTGGTGCTTCAACACGCAGTTGCCTTCAACCACCGCGTTTTCCGCCACCTGCGAGCTGTAGCGCAAGGTGGGGATCTCATCCTCGGCGCGCCCGGCGATAATGCGCGCATGGCCGTAGACTTTGGCGCAGTCGCACACCCAGATATTGTTCTCTTCGTTGCCGTCTAAGCGGGCGTTGTCGAAAACCTCCGCCCGATGCTCAACAAAGGCATGAACCAGCAAAGCTTTGCCGTAGATTTGCGCCTGATGTACAACCCGACAGTGCCGCAGTTGGGCAGCATCGTAGATTTGGAGCACCTGTTCGCTATCGGCGGTTAAGCCTCGGGCACCAACGACCTGCGACTGCTCGGCGATATGGGCGTAGCCAAACAGGTGGCAGTAGCCATGAACCTGCGAATCGTGCACGGTAGCATCGCCGCTCACCCGCGCATGGTGGCTGATGCGGCTGGCCTGAATCCACGCATTGCCACCAACCTCAGCCTGATGGCTGATTTCACAAGGCTGCGTCACCCTCGCGTTTTCGGTCACTCTGGCCCCGGCATAGACCAGGCTGTTCTCATCATAAATCCAGCATTCGCCATCGTGGCTCAGCGACAGTTCGTTTTCGACCCAGCCACCGAGGCTACCGACGGTCACATCGGCAAAATCCTGCAAAGCAATAATCTGACGCACCATTACGCTCTCTCTGGCGCCGGGTTCGCCAATTTGCACGCTGCGCGTTTCATCGCTGAGACGATATTTTTTCATCATGGCCTCGGTGGGTATGCAGATAGAGTAAATGTAGCAAATCATCGCGAGAGTTGAGTGAATCAGTGGTGGTGAAAGCTGAAGAGGTGTATAACCCATAATTAAACAAAGTGTATTAATTAATACGAAATGTATTGAGGTGATGAGATGAGTGAACAAAAGCTCCCTGACTATGGCGATGTGGTGGCGGCGGCGGAACGTATTGCGGGTTATGCCAATCGGACGCCGGTCATGACATCGCGGACGGTCAACGACGAGTTTGGCGCCGAAGTGTTCTTCAAATGCGAAAACTATCAGCGCATGGGCGCCTTCAAATTCCGTGGCGCCATGAATGCGCTACAGCAGTTTACCCCCGAACAGCGGGCCGCGGGCGTGGTCGCCTTTTCCTCCGGCAACCACGCCCAGGCCATTGCGCTGTCGGCAAAGCTATTGGGCATTCCGGCAACCATTGTCATGCCGCTGGACGCGCCAGCGGTTAAAGTGACGGCGACGAAGGGCTATGGTGCGCAGGTTGTCACCTATGACCGCTATACCGAAGACCGCGAGCAAATTGGTCGCGACCTGGCAAAACAGCACGGCCTGACGCTGATCCCGCCGTACGACCACCCCCACGTGATTGCCGGGCAGGGTACGGCGGCGAAAGAGCTGATTGAAGAGGTTGGCCCGCTGGATGCGCTATTTGTCTGCCTCGGCGGCGGCGGGTTACTCTCGGGGTCGGCGCTGGCGGCGCGTCATCTATCACCGGAATGCCTGATCTACGGCGTTGAGCCAGAGGCGGGCAACGACGGGCAGCAATCCTTCCGCAGCGGCAGCATCGTGCATATCGATACGCCTAAAACCATTGCCGACGGCGCGCAAACTCAGCATCTGGGAGCGATCACCTTCCCGTTAATTCAGCAGAACGTTGATGACATTCTGACCGCCAGCGACGACGAACTGATTTCCGCGATGACCTTCTTCGCCGAACGCATGAAAATGGTGGTAGAGCCAACCGGTTGTCTCGGCTTTGCTGCCGCACGAGCGCGTAAAGCCGCGCTGCGCGGGAAAAAAGTGGGGATTATCGTCAGCGGCGGCAACGTGGATATCAGCCGCTATGCTGCCTTGCTGGCAGGTTAATACTCAGCTGCCTGTGCAGGCAGGCGGCATTCATCTTATGGAAGGCAAGGCAAAACAGATGGCAAATGATGACGACCACTCCCTGCTGAACCAGATTGAGACCATTGCTAAAGGGCTCAGCGACACCTTTTCGCCGTTCTGCGAAGTGGTGGTGCATGATCTGACACACCCGGAACACTCAATACTGGCAATCCACAATAATTTGTCCGGCCGCGAGGTGGGGGAACCTACGACAGAAATGGGGCTCGCGCGTATCGCCTCACCGGACTTCCCGTCGGTGGTGGCCAACTACGCCAACCAGTTTGCCGACGGTCGCCCGGTGAAAAGCACCTCAATCGGTATTAAAGATACCTCGGGGCAGTACGTCGCCGCGCTGTGTCTGAACGTTGACATGACGCTGTTTCGTGGGATGCAAAGCGCGCTGGCGCAGTTTACCGCGCTGGACAGCGCTCCGGTTGAGGAGCACCTGGAGCCGTCGGGGCTGGAGACGATTCGCCAGCGCATTGACCGCTTCGCCGCTCAACGTGCCACTACCGCGCGGGCGCTCAGCCCAGATGACCGAAAAGCGGTGATTCAGGCGCTGCGAGCGGAAGGTTTGCTGGCGCTGCGTAAATCGATGGATACCGTGGCGCAGCATCTGGGAATATCGCGGGCGACGTCCTATCTTTATGCGCGACAGAAAAATGAAGTATAACGGGGTACTCGTTTTGTCCTTCAACACCGACAGCCTCCAGGGGGAGCGATGCTTTTATCCAGTCTGATAGCAATTGCAGCCGTATTAGTGATGGGCGTAATGAGCCCCGGCCCGAGTTTTATCTACGTGGCGCGAACTGCCGTGGTGCATTCCCGCATGCACGGCCTGGTGACGGCGCTGGGCACCGGCGTTGGCGCGGCGACATTTGCCATGATGGCGATGCTGGGGCTGCAAAAGGTGCTTAATGCGGTGCCGGAGCTGTTTATCGGCCTTAAAATTGCGGGCGGAGCCTACCTTATCTGGATGGGGATTAAAATTTTCCGCGGTGCGCGCCAGCCAATGGCGATAGCGGTAGGGGGCGAAAAACGGGAAATTTCGCTGTGGAAAGCATTTCGTGACGGCCTGCTTACCCAATTGAGCAACCCCAAAACGGCGATTGTCTTTGCCTCTATTTTCACCGCGCTGCTGCCGGCTAATATTCCGACCGCGTTTTACTACATCGTGCCGGTAATGAGCTTTGTGATTGATGCGGGTTGGTATTCGCTGGTGGCGCTGGTGCTGTCGGCGGAAAAACCGCGTCGCGTTTATCTGCGCATTAAAGGCGCAGTAGACCGCACTTCTGCCACGGTATTGGGGATCTTAGGCGTGAAGCTTATCTATACTTCCTTTTCGCGCTAGCGTGTCATTAAAGAATCATTTAAAATACAACTTAACAAAATTTGATTAATTAAACTAAATGCATAATAACGAGAATGAAGCTCGGGTGCTTAATCTGCCCGTCGGCTACTTTGGGATGGTATTGGGGACCATTGGAATGGGCTTTGCCTGGCGTTACGCCAGCACCATTCTGCCGGTAAGTCATAGCATTGGCGATGCGCTGGTGGTGCTCGCCATCGTGATGTGGGGGTTGCTGACACTGGCTTTCCTGACGCGGGCGGTACGCTTTCCGTATAGCGTCTGGCAGGAGATGAATCATCCCATTGCCAGCAGCTTTGTCAGCCTGTTTCCGGCGACGACTATGCTGGTGGCCATTGGCGTAACGCCGTGGTCGAGACCGCTGGCGCTGGCGCTGTTTTGCGTTGGCGTGGCGTTGCAACTGAGCTACGCGGCCTGGCAAACCGCCGGGCTGTGGCGTGGGGAGCATCCGGCGGACGCCACCACGCCAGGGCTCTATCTCCCCACCGTGGCTAACAACTTCATCAGCGCGATGGCCTGCGGGGCGCTGGGCTTTAACGACGCCGGGCTGGTATTTCTTGGCGCAGGGGTTATCTCGTGGATTACGCTCGAGCCTGCCATTGTCCAGCGCTTACGCAGCGGCGGGGTGCTCTCCGTACCGCTACGTACTTCGCTCGGCATTCAACTGGCACCGGCGCTGGTGGCCTGTAACGCCTGGTTGAGTATCAATGGCGGCCATGCGGATGTGTTTGCCAAAATGCTGTTCGGCTACGGCCTGCTGCAGCTGCTGTTTATGTTGCGCCTGATGCCCTGGTATCTGCGCCAGGCGTTTAACGCCTCGTTCTGGAGCTTCTCGTTCGGTATTTCCGCGCTGGCTTCCACCGGGCTGCATCTTGGCCACGCCAGCGGTTCCGGTTTTTTCCATAACCTGGCGCTGCCGCTGTTTATTTTCACCAATATCGTGATCGGCCTGCTGCTGATTAAAACGCTGCTGTTGCTGCTTCAGGGTAAACTTTTGACTCGTGTTGCTCCGTCAACACTGATGAAACCGAAGGATGAACAATGACCACTCGTGACGAAAACTACTTCACCGAAAAATATGGCCTGACCCGCACCCATTCCGACGTGCTGTACGCAGCAACGCAGGTTGCGCCGGGTAAAACGTTGGATCTTGGCTGTGGCAACGGACGTAATAGCCTCTATCTGGCGGCAAACGGCTACGATGTGACGGCGTGGGATAAGAACCCGATGAGCATCCAGAACCTGCTGTCGATTCGCGAAGCGGAAGGGCTGGAAAACCTGCAGGCGGCGGTGAAAGATCTCAACACGCTGACCATTGACGGTGAATATGATTTTATTCTCTCCACGGTGGTAATGATGTTCCTTGAGTCGAGCACCATCCCGCGCCTGATCCCCAATATGCAGCGCTGCACCAAACCGGGCGGCTACAACCTGATTGTCGCCGCAATGGATACCGACGATTTCCCTTGCACCGTCGGTTTCCCGTTTGCTTTTAAAGCTGGTGAGCTGAAAAACTATTACGAAGGGTGGGATCTGCTGAAATATAACGAGGACGTCGGCGAACTTCATCGTACCGATGAAAACGGTAATCGCATCAAATTACGCTTTGCCACCATGCTGGCACGCAAGAAATCATAATTGGTATTTATATAACGGGCGCAAGCCCGTTATGCCATGAATCATTTTTGCGAATAATGAGAGCCCACTCCATTTTTGCCGCGACAAACTCCTGATTCATTTGCTATAACTTACTGGCATTTGTGCATTTATCAGGGATTATTCTCATGCGTACTCAAGCGTTTTTCAAAGCGGCGGCCCTTGTGGGCGTTCTGGCATTAGCGGGCTGTGCATCGAAGACCACCACTCCCCAACAATATTCAGGATTTTTAAAAGATTATTCTGGCCTGAAGGAAGCAACCACGGCGTCAGGAAAAACGGAACTGCGTTGGATCTCTCCGGACTACAAACCGGCTAACTACGCCAACGTCGTCTACAACCCGGTAACCTACTACCCGGTACCGAAGCCGACGACGCAGGTTGGGCAGAAAGCGCTGACCGACATTCTGAACTACACCAACACCGAGCTGAAAAAAGCCATCAGCGAGCGTAAGCCGCTGGCGACGACGGCTGGCCCGCATAGCCTGATCTTCCGCGGTGCGATTACTGCCGTTGACTCCAGCAAAGAAGGCCTGCAGTTCTACGAAGTGATCCCAATCGCGATGGTGGTTGCGGGTACTGAAGCGGCGACCGGCCACCGTACCATGAATACCAACCTCTATTTTGAAGGCGAACTGATTGACGCGGCGACGAATAAACCGGTCATTAAAGTGGTACGTAAAGGTGAGGGTAAAGACCTGTCTAACTCCAACTCCCAGCTGACGCTGGATACGTTGAAACAGGTTATCGATGATATGGCCATTGATGCCGTTAAATTCGATCCATCCCAGAAGTAATTTTACTTTAGGGTGAAAATGAATAAAGGGCGACACGCAGGTGCCGCCCTTATTTTATTCATTCATGCTCTGGCTTCTTTTAATAGTTGCGCAATTGCAGACTCCTGCTCGGCATAATTTCCTTCGCCGAAAAAGGTATAGCGTAACTGCCCCCGAGCGTCGAAAAGATAGTGGGCCGGCCAGTATTGATTCCCAAAAGCGCTCCAGATTTGGTAATTATTGTCGGTGACGACGGGATAGTTTATTTGCCATTTTTTTACTGCTTCCTGCACCGCGCTTAAATTTTTCTCATGCGGATACTCCGGCGTATGTACCCCAATCACCTCCAGCCCCTGCGGCCGATACTTTTCCGCCCACTGCCGCACGTGCGGTAGCGTATGCTGGCAGTTAATACAGTCGAAGGTCCAGAAATCGATCAGTACCACTTTGCCCTTCAGCGATTCGCTAGCGAGCGGTGCGCTGTTGATCCAGCCTGTACCGCCGCTCAATGGTGGCAAAGCGCTGTCAGCAACCGGCTGGAGCTTCACTGGGGTGGCCGGAAGCCAGCCGACCAGATTTTTCTCCAGTTGGGCAGAAAGCCCCGTCGCCCCTTGCAGTACGCTGGTGGTACCGGAAGCAATGAGCGCCACGGAGGCCAGCATCGTTACCCCCGCTAGCTGTTTTAACCGCTCGACCATCACCGTCCTGTTGCGTAGCCAGTGCAGTACACGCTGCCCGCCGAGCCAGATCAAGCCCAGCATGATGGCACAACCGCTACCGTAGGCCGCAAGCAGCACGCCGCTGGAGACGCTGTTGCCCTGAACGATGCCGAGACTCAGGATAGCACCCAGCACCGGCCCTGCGCACGGTGCCCACAATAGCCCGGTGGCAATGCCCGCCAGCAGGGCGGCAATCACGCCACGACGGTTCAGACTGCGGTCGTTCACCTGGTTTCCTAATCGCACCACCGGGTCCATCAGCCGCTGGGCGAGACGTGGTGAGATGAGCGACAGCGCCACCGCGCTAAGAAAGGCAAGCGCCAGCCAGCGACCCGCCAGTGTGACCTGAGTGACCCAGGCACTGGCGACGGTGACCAGCAGCGACAGTGCGGTAAACATCACCACCATCCCGGCGAGCATCGCTGCCAGATGTCGTTTTTGTCCTTTCACGCTGGCAAACAGAAACGGGATCACCGGCAGCGTGCAGGGGCTTAGCAGGGTCAACATCCCGCCGAGAAACGCGATAATAATAGCCATCAGACACCTCATATCAATGAAGCCTGCCGAGCAGGCGATGAGGTGATTTAATCGTATCGATGTCGTGGGAATGTTTCGGCAATCGGCCGTTTTGTCAGCTTAATTGTCGACGATTGCCTCAGATACATCAGGATACAAAGGCAGCAGCAATCTGGCTGACAGGCCACCCTGCGGTCGATTGCTCAGCGTGAGTTTTCCCTGCAAGCGAACCGCGAGCTGCGAGGCGATAGCCAGACCCAGCCCGGTGCCGCCGGTATGGCGGTTGCGCGATGATTCCAGCCGATAGAAGGGTTGCAGTACGGCTTCCAGCTCATGCTCAGGAATGCCCGGCCCACTGTCGTCAATCACAATGGCCAGCCAGCGATCGTCGGCGGACTGGAGGGTCAGCCGTGCGGTGTCGCCGTACTTTAGCGCGTTATCGACAAGATTGGTCACGACCCGTCGCAGCGCCTGTGGGAAGGTGGTGAGCGGCATGGGGTGACCCGACGAAACGAACGTGACCGGATGCCCGGTATCGGTGTAGTCGCAGACCAGGGTATCCAGAAAGGCGTTAAGGTCGAGGCGCTGGCCCGGCTCCTGCATGCTTTCGGTGCTGCGGGCGTAGGCGATACCTTCGCGCACCAGCCGGGTCATGGCATCCAGATCCTGCATCAGCTTTTCCTGCAATGCGGGCTCCCGCGCCATCTCCACCCGAAGTTTCATACGGGTGATGGGGGTTTGCAGGTCGTGGGAGATAGCGGCGAGGATCTGCGTGCGCTCTTTTAGATAGTGCTGAATGCGCGCCTGCATGGCGTTGAACGCCCGCGCCGTTTGTTGCACCTCAAGCGGGCCGCGCTCCGTCATGGGCTGTGGGGTGGTGGCCGCCGGTTCGAGGGTTTCAACTGCGCGGGTAAAGCGCCGTAGCGGACGCACCACCTGACGCACTGCCAGCCAGGCGAAAATCAGCAGCAGTAATGGCTGTGCGACCAGGACAACGGGTAACCAACGTGCCAGCGCCGGGAGCTGCGGGTACATGTCGATGGTGAGCGGCTGACCATCACTCAAATGAAGGTGGGCCTGAATATGCTCCTGCGGGCCAGGCAGATGGCTGACGGTAAGGGCATATTTTTCCCCCAATGCATTTTGCAGTGTCTGCACGATGCTGCGCGTACGCCAACCGGTCGGCGCAGGGCCGGACTCGCCGCTTGAGATCAGGTATTGATAGTTACCACGTGCCAGACGGGGAAGCCAGACATTGCGCTCGCTGGCGGGGAGTCGGTCGAGAATAGCCACGCTGGTGGCAACATCATTTTCGAGGGTGTTGAGCATCACGCTGCGCGCGCTGGTCATTCGCTCGTACAGCAGCAGCGACAGCGTCAGGCCGTTGGCCAGCAGCAGGCCGCCAAGCACGATTAACACCAACTGATAGAGCAGGGATTTTGGCCATAGCCTCATTCGCGGTGTTCCCGAATTTCAACCGCCATCGCCAGCACGTAGCCTTCGCTGCGCACCGTTTTGATATAGGCCGGTTCACGGGCGTCGTCGTTTAAGCGTTGGCGCAGGCGGCTGACCAGAAGATCGATGGAGCGTTCGAACAGCTCCGCGTCGCGCCCCTGTGTTAAGCTGAGCAACTGGTCGCGGCTTAATACGCGCTGTGGATGATCAACAAACACGCGCAGCAGGCGATATTCCGCACCGCTTAATGCCACCGCCAGGCCATCATTATCTATCAGGTGGCGAGCGGCGGTATCGGGTTGCCAGTCGCCAAAGGCAATCAAACGTCCGGTTTCGGTGATTTGCAAATTGGGCGGCAGGGCGCGGTAGCGGCGTAGAATCGCCTTAATGCGTGCCAGCAGTTCGCGGGCGACAAACGGCTTCACCAGATAGTCGTCGGCGCCCATTTCCAGCCCCAGAATGCGGTCTGCGTCATCGCCGCGCGCGGTCAGCATCAGCACTGGGACGTTCTGGCGATCGTTACGCAACTGGCGGCACAGGGTTAACCCGTCATCGCCAGGCATCATAATATCCAGCACCACTAAGTCGACCTGATTACCACTCATATAGGCGCGCATCGCCTTGCCGTTGCTGGCCCCTGTTGCCCGGTAGCCTGATTTCTGCAAATAGTCGACGACCAGCTCACGGATGTCGTGGTCGTCGTCCACCACCAGGATATTGTCGATATGTTCCATGCATTCTCCAGAAAAGGGCTTGGGGGCCACTATCAGCTTACAGCTTATCGGCATCAACCACTGCCATGGTGAAATCAGCCGGGGCTTCCTGCGGCGGGTTATGGCCGACGTGGGTACCGAAGGTACGATGTTCATATTTGCCGGTAAAGTGTGCTGCATAGGTTTTCGGATCCGGGTGAGGTGCACCGTTGTTGCCACCTTCAATCGTGATCGTCGGTACCGTTATCGGCGGCAGCGTCGCCAGCTTCTGCTCATATTTATCATATTTTGCTTCACCTTTTTCCAGCCCCTGGCGCCAGCGGTAGTTGCTGATAGTTATCGCCACGTGGTCAGGATTATCCAGCGATGCGGCGCTGGTGTTGAAGGTGCTGTCGCTAAACTTCCAGTCCGGCGAGGCCTGCTGCCAGATAAGTCTGGCGAATTCGTGGGTGTGCTTCGCATAGCCTGCCTGGCCGCGTGGCGTGGCGAAATAGAACTGATACCACCACTGCAGTTCCGCTTTCGGCGGCAGCGGCTGTTCGCCAATTTTCTGGCTGCTGATCAGATAGCCGCTCACGGAAACCAGCGATTTCACACGTTCCGGCCACAGCGCCGCGACGATATCGGCGGTGCGTGCACCCCAGTCGTATCCGGCAAAATCGGCCTGCTTGATGTTCAATGCGTCCATTAGCGCCACAATATCGGCCGCCATGGCGGAAGGCTGCCCGTTTCGCGGCGTGCTGGCGGCGAGAAAACGAGTGCTACCGTAGCCACGAAGATGGGGGACAATCACCCGAAAGCCTTTGCGGGCAAGCGCTGGAGCCACTTCTGCGTAGCTGTTGATATCGTACGGCCAGCCGTGAAGCAAGATAACCGGCTGCCCGTCGCGGGGACCAATATCGACGTAGCCGACGTCGAGTACACCGGCGTGAATCTGATGCACCGTTTTGAACTCGCTGGCGTAGTCGGTTGTAGCCAGTGCGGGCAACGCAGAGGCCATCAGCAGAGTGGCCAGATACAGACGGTGAAAGCGGGATACGGAAGAGGCTGAAGCGTTCATGAATTTCTCCTGGACAGAGGCTTGATATCATCAAATCAAAAACGATAGCGAACGAAGTATAGGCGGCTATCGCGACCTGATAATAAAAACAGCCGGACGTGTCGAGGATGTGTGGGATTGCGGGGATTTTGCCAGCTAGTGTATCCGGGGTGAGGACAGATACAGTGTGATACAAACAAACGACCGGGCTACACGCAATATCGTAGCCCGGCCGAGCAACGCGATGCCGGGATCACGCCCGACTTAAAAACGGCACTCGCCACATTTCCGGTTTGGCAAACATCACCAGGTTCCCCAGCAGAATCAGTACCAGCCCGACCACCGCGTTCGCATGCCACTGGTAGCCCTCATAGATTGTCGACAGCGTCAGCGCGACCAGCGGGAACAGCAACGTACTGTAGGCGGCGTTGCTGGCCCCAATACGCCCGACCAGGGTGAAATAGACGCCGAATGCAATCACCGAGCCGAAGATCGCCAGATAGAACAGGGCGCCCATATAGCTCACCGTCCACTGCGGGGTGAAATCATCACCGCGAAGCAGGGCGATAACGCCGATGATGATGGTGCCGTAGAGCATCGCCCAGGTGTTGGTGGTCAGCGTCTCCAGGCCACGGCGCTGGTGACGCATGCTGAGCATATTCCCCAGCGAAAAACCGTAGGTTCCGAGCGCGCTGAGTAAAATCCCGGCCAGCAGCGTGCTGCTCATGCCCACCGCCTGCAGGTCATCCCAGAAGAGGGTGACGATGCCGCATAACCCCAGCAGCGCGGCGAGGTAGAAACGCTTCGGTGGCGTCTGACGGAAAAAGATAAAGCTGTTGATGGCGTTAAACAGCACCGCCATGGAGAAAATCACCGACTCGAGCCCGGTGTTAATCCATTTTGCGGCGGTATAAAAACAGAGGAAGTTAAAGCCGAACACGCAGCAGCCCTGCACGATGCAGAACAGGTGATCGCGCAGCGCCAACGGGCGTAGACGGCGCAGACTCAGTAAAATGGTCATCATGGTGAGGCTGGCAATGGCAAAGCGCCAGAAAATGGAAACCGCCTCAGGAACCGGGCCCTGCTGTAAAAAGATGGCAATCCAGGTGGTTCCCCAGATAACAACGACCAGAGCATAGAGCAGCGCGTTCATAATTCCTCGCAAAATCACAATGAAAAACGCAGTGTGCGGGAATGCGACACACGGCGCTTGCAGAAGGCTGCGGGGGACTTGCATATTCTTGCGGTTTTTTTGTCTGCGACGCGCTGAGAACGCTAGATTCTGCGGGCGACAGTCCCTAGACTGAGACTATCGATAATCGTGATAGATATGTTAATGGCCTACGCAACGTTTGAAAGATTACAGAGTCAGAATGCCCAACTGCGGGAAACCGTTGCGCTCAACTCTGGGATACAGCTGGCGGCCTGGTATAACAAATGCGATAACCTGACGGTGAAGAGCGATCATCACACCCTGAGCCTGTACGTGGCCGACGGCTATGAAAGCTACCAGAAAACCCCTCACGGCTGGAAAAACGGCGGCGGGCCTGACCGTTTTTGCCTGATGCCAAAGGACAGCGAATCAACGTGGGACATTCGCGGCGATCTGTCGTTTGTCCATCTCTACTGCACCGATGAACACCTGCGGAAGGTTGGTGAGCAGGTATGGGATCGCAGCCCGGCGACCCTGACCCTCGACGAACAGATTTTTGGCGATGACCCGAAAATTACGCTGCTCTACCGCCAGTTTCTGCTCGGTTATGATTGGCAGCAACCGGCAAACCAGCTGACGCTGAGCAGTGCCAGTACGCTGCTGCTAACGCACCTGATTCAACATCATGCCAACGTGCAGTGGCGGCTACCGACGGTAACCGGCGGGCTGGCGCCAGCGGTACTGCGTAATACACTCGACTATATCGATGCGAATCTCTCCGCGCCGCTGACGCTTGCCGACCTTGCCGCGCAGGCGACCTTAAGTGAATATCATTTTGCACGTATGTTCCGCCAGAGCGTGGGGCTGGCACCGCATCAGTACGTGATGCAGCGCCGGATGGACCGCGCACAGCAGTTGGTGCGCTACACGACACAATCCCTGACCGACATTGCTCTGGGCTGCGGATTTAGCTCAGCCAGCCACTTCAGTAACCGCTTTAAAGCGACGAACGGCGTGACACCGTCACAACTACGCGCGAGCCTTGCGGGATAACAGCGCAAAGCTGACGCCGCCAATCACTAATCCCCAGAATGCCGACCCTACGCCTGCCAGGCTTATCCCGCTGGCGGTGACCAGGAAGGTGACCATTGCCGCATCGCGTTCCCTGTCGCTGCTCAACGCCTGGAACAGGCTACCTCCCAGCGTACTGAGCAGCGCTAATCCCGCCAGCATTTGGATCCATGCCGTCGGTAATGCCGACATCAGTGCGGTGATGGAACCACCAAAGACGCCAGCAATCAGATAGAAAATGCCCGCTGCCGCCGCAGCCTGCCAGCGCTTTAGCGGGTCGGGATGCGCATCCGGGCTCTGGCAGATGGCGGCGGTAATCGCAGCAATACAGACGGAATAGACACCGAACGGCGCCAGCACAAGACCAAAGGCCCCGCTGACCACAATCAGCGGTGAAATCGGCACGCGATAGCCGGAGGCCTGAAGCGTGGCGAGTCCGGGTGCGTTTTGCGATGCCATCGTGACCAGGAAAAACGGGATACCGATGCTCAGTAGTTGAGTGAGAGAGAAATGCGGCGCGATATACTGCGGTGCGACCACTGCCAGACTTAGTGATTCGGTGACAACGTCACCTTTAGCCGCGGCGACCACAATACCGATCGCCAGCGCCGCTACCACCGCGTAGCGTGGGGCGAGCGCTTTAAACAACAGCCAGCCAACCAGCATACTGCCGCATAGCACCAGTTGCCCCTGTAGCGAGGCAAAGGCCTGTAGGCCGAAGCGCAGCAGGATGCCTGCCAGCATCGCGGCGGCCAGCGAATGCGGAATCAGCTTCATCAGTCGGGCAAACCAGCCGGTGAGACCGCAAATCACAATCAACGCATTAGCAAAGATAAAAATGCCCACCGCATCATTCAGCGTTGCGCCTTGCAAGCTGCCAACCAGCAACGCCGCGCCGGGGGTAGACCAGGCGGTTAAGATAGGCACTTTACGCCATAGTGTCAGCACCAGCGTACCGACACCCATTGCCAGGCCGAGCGCGGTCATCCAGCCGGAGATTTGTACCGCGGTTGCGCCCGCCGCCGCTGCGGCCTGCCAGATGATCGCCGCAGAGCTGGCGTAGCCGACCAGCACGGCGACAAAGCCGGCCAGTACGGTAGGAAAAGGAATGATAGGAGATCGCATAAAAGTCTCTTGTGCGTTATAGCGTCCATTTAATGTAGCATTGTGCGTTATAGCGCACAACGCCAACGTGGGATTTGCTAAAACGGCACGGGCGGCGTGGGGTATACTTTGGCGATGGAAGTGAATGGAGGTGGAATGAATATTGCGCAACACCTGGCGGTAACGCTGAAATCCTTACGTCAGCAGCGCGGCTGGAGTCTCTCGAAGTTGGCGGAAGAGACCGCCGTGTCGAAGGCGATGCTGGGGCAAATCGAACGCAACGAGTCCAGCCCGACGGTGGCGACGCTGTGGAAAATAGCCACTGGTCTGAACGTGCCGTTTTCGGTCTTTATTACGCCGGAGATACCGGGCGCAGAGCAGTCGTTTGACCCGCAACAGCAGGCGATGGTGGTGACGCCAGTGTTCCCCTGGGACCCGGTACTTTGCTTTGACCACTTTTCTATTACCCTTGCGCCCGGCGCATTAAGCGAATCAACCCCGCATGAAAAAGGGGTGATTGAACACGTGGTGGTGATTAGCGGGCAGCTTGATATGTGCATTGAGGGGGAGTGGCGGACACTGTATCCCGGCCAGGGGTTACGCTTTGCCGGCGACCTGGCGCATGCCTATCGCAACAGCGGTGAGCAGGTAACCCATTTCCACTCTATCATTCATTATCCCAAAGAAAACGCCGCAGGCAGGCCTGCGGCAAATCATGACAATGAACCATAACGTGGCCGTTACGAGGAAAGTCCGGAATACGAAACCGACTCTAACGGACTGATGCCGAAAGCGGAAATGCCCATTTCGGTAATAGGTTACTGAAATTATGCTAATCGCGGCGCACAAGCGGTGGAAACTGTTTTCGTCCGTCGCGGCTTCTGGCTACAATAGCCGCCATTTTGTGACTCGACTGGATAACCCTGACTGTATGCGCCAGCAGAACACTCTTCTTGAACTCCTTAGCCCGGCTCGCGATACCGCTATTGCTCGTGAAGCGATTCTTCATGGTGCCGATGCGGTGTATATCGGCGGCCCTGGTTTTGGGGCGCGCCATAACGCCAGCAACAGCCTGCAGGACATCGCCGCGCTGGTGCCATTTGCCCATCGTTACGGTGCGAAAATCTTTATTACCCTCAACACCATTCTGCATGATGATGAGCTGGCGCCAGCGCAGAAGCTGATTACCAGCCTGTACGACGCGGGCGTGGATGCGCTGATCGTGCAGGATATGGGCATTATGCAGCTCGACCTACCGCCGATTGAACTGCATGCCAGCACCCAGTGCGATATTCGCACCGTTGAGAAAGCCAAATTCCTGTCGGACGTCGGGTTCAGCCAGATAGTGCTGGCGCGCGAGCTGAATCTGCAACAGATTAAAGCCATTCATGACGTGACCGATGCGACCATCGAGTTCTTTATCCACGGTGCACTGTGCGTGGCCTACTCCGGGCAGTGCAATATTTCGCATGCTCAGACCGGGCGTAGCGCCAACCGTGGCGACTGTTCACAGGCCTGCCGTCTGCCGTACACCCTGAAAGATGACCAGGGTCGCGTAGTGGCGTTTGAAAAACACCTGCTGTCGATGAAAGATAACGATCAGACCGCCAACCTTGGCGCGCTGATTGACGCGGGCGTGCGCTCCTTCAAGATTGAAGGGCGCTATAAAGATATGAGCTACGTGAAGAACATCACCGCGCACTATCGCCAGATGCTCGATACGCTGATTGAAGAACGCGGTGATTTAGGCCGTGCCTCTGCCGGACGCACCGAACATTTCTTCGTGCCGTCAACGGACAAAACCTTCCATCGCGGCAGCACCGATTATTTTGTCAACCAGCGCCAGATGAACATCGGTGCGTTTGACTCGCCGAAATTCGTCGGCCTGCCGGTCGGCGAGGTGCTGAAGGTCAATAAAGATACCCTCGATGTAGAAGTCAGCGAGCCGCTGGCCAACGGCGATGGCCTGAATGTATTGATTAAACGTGAAGTGGTCGGCTTCCGTGCCAATACGGTAGAAAAAATCGGTGAAAACCGCTATCGCGTGTGGCCAAACGAGATGCCTGCTGACCTGCATAAAGCACGTCCGCATCAGGTATTGAACCGCAACCTCGATCACAACTGGCAACAGGCGCTGTTGAAAACCTCCAGCGAGCGCCGCATTGCGGTGGATATCGAGCTGTCTGGCTGGCAGGAACAGCTGGTGCTGACGATGACCAGCGAGGATGGCGTTAGCGTGACGCATACCCTGGACGGCGAATTTGCGGCGGCGAACAATGCGGATAAAGCGCTGAGCCAGCTACAGGACGGGATCGCCAAACTGGGGCAGACGATCTACTATCCACGCGGGGTTGAGGTGATGCTGCCGGAGGCGCTGTTTGCGCCTAACAGTATGCTGAACCAGCTACGTCGCGAAACCGTAGAGATGCTCGATGAAGCGCGTCTGGCGGCCTACGTACGCGGAAGCCGTAAAGCGGTAACCACACCGCCACCGGTCTATCCGGAAAGCCATCTTAATTTCCTTGCCAACGTGTATAACCACAAGGCGCGTGAGTTTTATCATCGCTACGGCGTACAGTTGATTGATGCGGCCTATGAGGCGCACGAAGAGAAGGGCGACGTGCCGGTGATGATCACCAAACACTGTCTGCGCTTTGCCTTTAACCTGTGTCCAAAACAGGCGAAGGGGTCGATTAAGAGCTGGAAAGCCACGCCGATGCAGTTGATTAACGGTGACGAAGTGCTGACGCTGAAATTTGACTGCCGCCCGTGTGAAATGCACGTGATTGGCAAAATCAAAAACCACACCCTGAAGATGCCGCTTCCGGGCAGCGTGGTGGCATCGGTCAGCCCGGACGATTTGCTGAAAACATTACCGCGCCGGAAATAGCGCCGCTTTGTAGCACGGCCGAGCAACGAGACGCCGGGAAAGGCAACAATGCCAAACAAAAAAGGCCGGAATCTCCGGCCTTTTTTACTTAGTTATGCTGCCCGTCTTTCGGTGGCAGCTTGTTGTCACCGTCGTGTTTTGGCGGCTGGCCTTTACCATCATGCTGCGGGCCTTTATTGTCGTGCGGCGGCTGGCCTTTGCCGTCATGCTGCTGGCCTTTATTGTCGCGTGGCGGCTGGCCTTTGCCATCCTGCTGCGGACCTTTGTTGTCGCGTGGCGGCTGGCCTTTGCCATCCTGCTGCGGACCTTTGTTGTCGTGCGGCGGCTGACTATTATGCTGCTGTTCTACAGGCGGCTTTTTCGGCGGCTCTTGATGGTCGGCGGCGAAAGCGGTTGAACACAGACCCATTGCCAGGATTGCAGACAGTGCAATAATTTTCTTCATCATGTACTCCATACATTGCTTTTGTGTATGGGACGTAGTTGACCAATAAAACATGGAGGAAATGTGAAGGCCCGTCCAATTAAGAATAGTCCGGGCACGTAAAGCTTAAACCTTCATCCCGTTGTTATATCAGGATTTAAATCCAGCCGCAGTCATTAGCACACGAAATAGACTCCCCACAATGGCGAGCGTTAAAACGCTGCCGCCCCATAATGCGACCAGCCAGAAAAAGCGTGAAACCCAGCGATTTTTCATCAGTGGTAGCCCTCATCCTGCGGCACTTTGCCGCGAAAAACGTAATAACTCCAGAAGGTGTACACCAGAATAACCGGGATAATAAACAGCGCGCCAATCAGCATAAATTCCTGGCTTTGCACGGGCGCTGCCGCCTGCCAGAGCGTAATGGACGGCGGAATAATGGCGGGCCAGATGCTGATCCCAAGCCCGCTAAAGCCGAGGAACACCAGCACCAGCGTCAGAATAAACGGCTGCGCATGGCTGGTATCTCGAGACAGATGCCGCCACAGCAGGGCGCTGGCGGCGATGACCAGCAGGGGCACCGGCAGCAGATAATAGAGGTTCGGCAGGCTAAACCAGCGTCGGGCAATGGCCTCGTGCTGCATTGGCGTCCAGAGGCTGATAATAGCGATAATCGCCAGTAGCGCCAGCAGCAGCCCGCGCGCGCTGCGCTTCATCGTGTGCTGTAGCGAGGCTTCGCTTTTCATTACCAGCCAGGTGGCCCCCAGAAGCGCATAGGCGATAGTTAGCCCCACGCCGCAAAATAGCGTAAACGGCGTGAACCAGTCGAAAGCGCCGCCGCTGTAGGCACGTCCCGTGACCTCAAAGCCGTTAATCACCGCGCCGACGACGATCCCCTGGCAAAAGGTTGCCAGAATTGAGCCGCCCATAAAGGCCTTGTCCCAGAACGGCCGATGCGACGGTGTGGCATTGAAGCGAAACTCGAAGGCCACGCCGCGAAAGATCAGGCCGACCAGCATCAGCGATAGCGGAATGGTCAAGGCGTCGATAATTACCGCGTAGGCCAGCGGGAATGCGCCAAATAGCCCCGCGCCGCCGAGCACCAGCCAGGTTTCATTACCATCCCAGACTGGCGCCACACTGTTCACCATCACATCGCGCTCCTGCGCGCTGCGGGTGAAGGGAAAGAGAATGCCAATCCCCAAATCAAAACCGTCCATGACGATATACATCAGGGTGGCAAACACAATAATCACAAACCAGATGATGGACAGGTCGATGTTCATACTCGCTCCTCTTTGTGGGGCATCGCGGCGGACAGCGGACGTGCTGGGGTTCCTTGCGGCTCAGGGCTAAACGGCTGTGGGCCTTTGCGGATCAGGCGCACCATATAGCTGTAGCCCACGCCGAAGACCGAGCTGTAGACCACGAAAAAGGTCAGCAGGCTGATGCTCATATGCAGATCACCGTGCGCCGAGACGGCATCCGCCGTGCGCTGCAGCCCATAAACCACCCACGGCTGGCGGCCCACCTCTGTCGTCACCCATCCGGCGAGGATCGCTATCAGGCCAGAAGGGCCCATCAGCAGCGCGAACCACAGGAACGGGCGCGAGGTGTAAAGGGTTTGCCGCTTGCGCAACCATAGCGCCATCACACCCAATAGCAGCATGAGCATGCCAAGCCCGGCCATGATGCGAAATGACCAGAAGACGATGGTTGAATTGGGTCTGTCTTCTTTGGCAAATTCTTTCAGCGCCGGAACCTGTTTATCCAGACTGTGGGTGAGGATCAGACTGCCCAACGCCGGGATCTCTAGCCCAAAGCGAGTACGTTCCTGCTCCATATCCGGCCAGCCAAACAGCAGCAGCGGCGTGGGTTCGCCCGGTGGGTTTTCCCAGTGGCCTTCAATGGCGGCAATTTTTGCCGGCTGATGCTTGAGCGTATTGAGGCCGTGCATATCGCCGACCATTGCCTGAATGGGGGCGACAATAAGCGTCATCCACAGCGCCATGGAAAACATGGTGCGGATGGCTGGTGTCTGGTTGCCGCGTAGCAGATGCCAGGCTGCCGACGCACCGACGAACAGCGCGCTGCTCAAGAAAGCCGCAATGGACATATGCAGCAGCCGGTAGGGGAACGAGGGGTTAAACACGACGGCAAACCAGTCGACCGGCACCACCTGGCCGTTGACGATTTCATATCCCTGCGGGGTCTGCATCCAGCTGTTGGAGGCGAGGATCCAGAAAGTGGAGATGAGGGTGCCCAACGCGACCATGCAGGTGGCAAAGAAGTGCAGACCCGGGCCGACGCGGTTCCAGCCGAACAGCATCACGCCGAGAAAACCAGCTTCCAGGAAGAAGGCGGTCAGCACTTCATAGGTTAAGAGCGGGCCGGTAATGCTGCCCGCAAACTGCGAAAAGCCGCTCCAGTTGGTACCAAACTGATAGGCCATCACCAGCCCGGACACCACCCCCATGCCGAAATTGACGGCGAAGATCTTTGACCAGAACTGATACAGCGAACGCCAGACCGGGTTACGGGTTTTCAACCACAGGCCTTCAAGCACCGCCAGATAGCTGGCAAGACCGATGGTGATGGCGGGAAAAATGATGTGGAACGAAACGGTAAAGGCAAATTGAATTCGCGCGAGGTGAAACGCATCAAGACCGAACATGCAAACTCCGTGGAGAAGAAGACTCGGCTTGATTTTAGAGGGTGGGGCGTCTGGCGGGCAGAGACAGTCGACGGGTATTAAATGATAACAGTTTTAACATTCTGGTCATTTTTCGACGGCTGTTATCGCCGCCTCTCTCGGTTGACTACCCGCGGGTGAATCGTGAGGCGAGCTTTTTGGTTCGTGGGTAAAGGCAGGTCAGAGCGCTGCCGAGCGCCACGATAAACAGCAGTGGGTTAACCAGTTCTAACGTTTCACTATGTAATTCCTGGGAGGCGATGATCGAGGAGAAGCACAGCGCAGCGGAGTAGCCCAGCAATTCAATACTTGTCATTTTCATGTAAAAAGAGGTTCGCATCGTTTTCAGCAAGTTGCACATCATGGCGACCTGACATTTTTTTGCCATGGCTACGTGGCGCGCGCTGACGTATTTCCCACCACATGGGCAGATTTGATGTTGCAGATCAATCATTCACGGCGTTAAACCCAGATGCAGGTGGACGTCAAAATCAACTTCAACCCATATCAGTTACATAAAAATGCATATTTTGTAACGCTGATATAATATGGACGTAATCTAAGATTCACCGGGATTTGCCATGAAAAAATATCAGCGCCTCGCCGAGCAGATGATGGAACAGATTGCCCTTGGGGTGTGGCTGCCGGGAGATAAACTGCCGTCGCTGCGTGAGCAGGTGGTGAACTGCGGCATGAGCTTTATGACCGTCAGCCACGCGTACCAACTGCTGGAAAGCCAGGGACGCATCGTGGCGCGCCCGCAGTCCGGCTATTATGTTGCCCCGCGCGCGGTAACAACCCGAGCGGTTACGGCGCCAGCGCAGGTCATGCCTGATAACGCCGTCGACATCAACACCTATATCTTTGAAGTGCTGCAGGCCAGCCGGAATGCCTCGGTGCTGCCGTTTGCCTCCGCCTTTCCCGACCCCAAACTGTTCCCGCTGCCGCAGCTTAACCGCTCGCTGGCGCAGGTGAGCAAGACTGCAACGGCGATGAGCGTGATTGAAAATCTGCCGCCGGGCAATGACGAACTACGTCATGCCATCGCGCGGCGCTATGCGCTCCAGGGCATGACCATCTCCCCGGATGAAATTGTTATCACCGCCGGTGCGCTGGAGGCGCTTAACCTCAGCCTGCAGGCAGTGACGGAGCCGGGCGATTGGGTGATCGTCGAGAACCCTTGCTTTTACGGCGCGCTGCAGGCGCTGGAGCGTCTACGGCTCAAAGCGCTGTCGGTCGCCACCGATGTGCAAGAGGGCATCGACCTCGATGCGCTGGTGCAGGCGTTGCAAACCTACCCGGTGAAAGCCTGCTGGTTGATGACCAACAGCCAGAACCCGCTTGGCTTTACCCTGACGCCGGAAAAGAAAGCACGCCTGGTAGAGATCCTCAGCGAATACAACGTCACACTGATTGAGGATGATGTCTACAGCGAGCTCTATTTTGGCCGCGATAAACCGCTGCCGGCAAAGGCGTGGGATAAAAGTGATATGACGCTGCACTGTAGTTCATTTTCAAAATGCCTCGTGCCTGGGTTTCGTATTGGCTGGGTGGCGGCGGGCAAGCACGCCAGGCGTATTCAGCATTTGCAGCTGATGAGCACGCTGTCGACCAGTTCGCCGATGCAGCTGGCGCTGGTCGATTATCTGGCGACCAAACGCTATGACGCGCACCTGCGACGTCTACGTCGTCAGCTTGCTGAGCGCAAACAGCAGGCCTGGCAGGCGCTAATGCGTGCGCTGCCGCCTGAGGTGCACATCCACCATAATGACAGCGGCTACTTTTTGTGGCTGGAGCTGCCAGCGGGTCTGGATGCCGGAGTGCTGAGCGCAAAAGCGCTGGAGCACCATATCAGCATCGCGCCGGGCAAAATGTTTTCCACGACCGATAACTGGGCGTCGTTCTTTCGATTTAATACCGCCTGGGGATGGAGCGAGCGCGAAGAGCGGGCGGTTGAAACCCTCGGTACACTAATTCGCGGGATGATGAAATAATCCCCGGCTGCACCTGCCATTCCCCGATAGCTCTCCTGATAACACCCGGTCATAGGAAATATGCATAACGCCATTGGCCGGTAACCCCTTGTCTATAATCCATATTATCTCAGCCCGTTTCCCATTTTTGCGGAATGCGCCCTTGGTCACAACCTGTGCAAATATCTCGCCGCTGTACGGGTAGAGCGTCTGGCGCTGTCTATTTTTAGTAAGGGAGATATTTTTAACGGCAAGGCTGCCGCTCAAATTCATTGTGACAGGAGTAATAACTTTATGAGCAAGAAATTTGCCCGCAGCAGCCTGTGCGCGCTGGTGATGACCGTGGCGACCGCGAATGCCGCCGAGCCGCCAACGTCGCTGGGAAAAGCAGAAGGTCGGCTGGATATTATCGCCTGGCCGGGCTATATCGAACGAGGCCAGACCGATAAAGGCTACGACTGGGTGACGCAGTTTGAAAAGGATACTGGCTGCCAGGTTAACGTCAAAACCGCCGCGACCTCTGATGAAATGGTCAGCCTGATGGCGAAGGGAGGCTACGACCTGGTGACCGCCTCGGGAGACGCCTCGCTGCGCCTGATTATGGGTAAACGCGTGCAGCCGATTAATACGGCCCTGATTGAGAACTGGAAAACCCTCGACCCCCGTCTGGAAAAAGGGGCCTGGTTTAACGTCGACGGTAAAGTTTACGGTACGCCGTATCAATGGGGCCCGAACCTGCTGATGTACAACACCAAAACCTTCCCAACGCCGCCAGACTCCTGGAACGTTATCTTCGTTAAACAAAATCTGCCGGATGGCAAAACCAACCAGGGCCGCGTGCAGGCCTATGACGGCCCAATCTACATCGCCGATGCGGCGCTGTTTGTTAAAGCGACTCAGCCACAGCTGGGCATCAGCGACCCATACCAGCTTACCGAAGCGCAATACCAGGCCGTGCTGAAAGTGCTGCGCGATCAGCATGAGCTGATCCACCGCTACTGGCACGACACCACCGTACAGATGAGCGACTTCAAAAACGAAGGCGTAGTGGCCTCCAGCGCCTGGCCGTATCAGGCCAACGGGCTGAAAGGTGAAGGGCAGCCGATTGCCACCGTTTTCCCTAAAGAGGGGGTCACCGGCTGGGCGGATACCACCATGCTGCACGCTGAAGCGAAGCACCCGGTCTGCGCCTACAAATGGATGAACTGGTCGTTAACGCCGAAGGTTCAGGGCGATGTGGCGGCGTGGTTTGGTTCGCTGCCGGTGGTGCCGGAAGGCTGTAAAGCCAGCACGTTGCTGGGCGATAAAGGTTGTGAGACTAACGGCTACAGCTTCTTCGATAAAATCGCTTTCTGGAAAACGCCTATCGCCGAAGGCGGTAAATACGTGCCTTACAGCCGTTGGACGCAGGACTATATCGCCATTATGGGCGGTCGCTAATCATCCGGGAGTCCAACATGACGTACGCAGTAGAGTTTCATGACGTCTCGCGGCTTTATGGTGACGTGCGGGCGGTGGATGGCGTCAGCATTGCCATCCACGATGGGGAGTTCTTTTCCATGCTGGGGCCGTCTGGCTCCGGCAAAACCACCTGTCTGCGGCTGATCGCCGGGTTTGAGCAGCTATCCGGCGGCGCTATCTCTATTTTTGGTAAACATGCCAGTGAACTGCCACCCTGGGAGCGGGACGTCAATACTGTCTTCCAGGATTACGCGCTGTTCCCGCATATGTCGGTGCTCGATAACGTTGCCTACGGCCTGATGGTGAAAGGCGTCGGCAAAAAAGAGCGTCAGGCAAAAGCGGCGCAGGCGCTGGAAAAAGTTGCCCTCGGCTTTGTGGGGGCGCGCAAGCCCTCGCAGCTTTCTGGCGGCCAGCGCCAGCGTGTGGCGATTGCCCGTGCACTAGTGAATGAACCGCGGGTGCTGCTGCTGGATGAACCGTTGGGGGCGCTGGATCTGAAGCTGCGTGAGCAGATGCAGTTTGAGCTGAAAAAACTCCAGCAGGATCTCGGTATCACCTTTATTTTCGTCACCCACGATCAGGGTGAGGCGCTGTCGATGTCTGACCGGGTGGCAGTGTTCAACAACGGCCGCATTGAGCAGGTGGATACGCCGCGCGAGCTGTATCTGCGCCCACGTACGCCGTTTGTGGCGAGTTTTGTCGGCACCTCTAACGTGTTTGCCCCGGCGATGGCGGAAACGCTCTGCGGAATGACGGGAAGCTGGGCGCTGCGCCCGGAACATATACGTCTCAACGAAGGCGGCGAAGTTCAGGTTCAGGGGCGTATACAGGCGGTACAGTACCAGGGGGCGGCGACGCGCTATGAACTGCTGCTGGAGGGAGGCGAAAAACTGCTGGTCAGCCAGGCCAACTTCTCCGCGGGGCTCACTGCCGAAGGCCCGGCCGTGGGGCACGTGGTGCAGGCGTCATGGGCGCGCGATGCCATGGTGGCGCTGGACGGAGGGAGGTGAATGGAGATGAGTATGACGCCGGTTCCTCCCGCTCGCCGACAGGGGCGCTTATCCAGCCTGTTCTGGCGCAGGCCAACACTCGGGCTGTTTTTGTTACTGCTCGGTCCGCTGATGTGGTTTGGGATTGTCTATTTTGGTTCACTGCTGACGCTGCTGTGGCAAGGGTTCTATACCTTCGACGACTTCACTATGTCCGTCACGCCAACATTGACGCTGGCGAACCTCTACGCGCTGTTTAACCCCGCCAACTACGACATCATTATCCGTACGCTGGTGATGGCGCTGGCGGTCACCGTGGCGAGCGCGCTGCTGGCGTTCCCGATGGCGTGGTATATGGCGCGCTACACCAGCGGTAAGCAAAAGGCCTTTTTCTACGTCGCAGTGATGTTGCCGATGTGGGCCAGCTATATTGTTAAAGCCTACGCCTGGACGCTGTTGCTGGCAAAGGATGGGGTGGCGCAGTGGTTTCTGAACCATCTGGGTCTGGAGACGCTGCTAGCGGCGATTCTGACGATACCGGGCGTCGGCGGTAATACGCTGTCTACCTCCGGTCTAGGCCGTTTTCTGGTGTTCGTCTACATCTGGCTGCCGTTTATGATTCTGCCGGTGCAGGCGGCGCTGGAGCGTATTCCCGGTTCGCTGCTTCAGGCTTCCGCTGACCTCGGCGCTCGCCCGCGTCAGACCTTCCGCCACGTGGTGGTGCCGATGGCAATCCCCGGGATTGCTGCGGGTTCCATTTTCACCTTCTCACTGACCTTAGGCGACTTTATCGTGCCGCAGCTGGTGGGGCCGCCGGGCTATTTCATTGGCAATATGGTCTATTCCCAGCAGGGGGCTATCGGCAATATGCCTATGGCAGCGGCGTTTACGCTGGTGCCCATCGTGCTGATTGCCCTCTATCTGGCGTTCGTGAAGCGCCTGGGAGCGTTCGATGCACTCTGAAAGGGCACCGCTGTTTCTCAAGATTGCCGCCTGGGGCGGAGTTATCTTCCTGCATTTCCCGCTGGCGATCATCGCCATCTACGCCTTCAACACCGAAGACGCGGCGTTTAGCTTCCCGCCGAAAGGCCTGACGCTGCACTGGTTCAGCGAAGCAGCATCGCGTGGGGATATCTTTGATGCCGTGACACTGTCACTAAAAATTGCGGCGCTGTCGACGGCAATTGCATTGGTACTTGGCACGCTTGCTGCAGCAGCGCTGTGGCGACGTGACTTTTTCGGCAAAAGCGCTGTTTCGCTGCTGTTGATGCTGCCAATTGCACTGCCTGGCATCGTCACGGGTCTGGCGCTATTGACCGCCTTTAAAGCGGTCAACCTGGAACCAGGGTTGATCACCATTGTTATCGGTCACGCCACGTTCTGCGTGGTAGTGGTGTTTAACAACGTGATTGCCCGATTTCGCCGGACCTCGTGGAGCCTGGTGGAGGCGTCGATGGATCTGGGCGCTAACGGCTGGCAAACCTTCCGTCACGTAGTGCTGCCGAATTTAGGGTCGGCGCTGCTGGCCGGGGGCATGCTGGCGTTTGCGCTGTCGTTTGATGAAATTATCGTCACGACCTTTACTGCCGGGCATGAGCGCACGCTGCCGCTATGGCTGTTGAACCAGCTTGGCCGACCTCGCGATGTGCCGGTGACCAACGTGGTGGCGCTGATGGTCATGCTGTTAACGATGATACCGATTTTAGGGGCGTGGTGGCTGACTCGCGAAGACGATGGGGCCGCCAACGGTGGTACGACATTTAAATAAAACAGGATCATGCTATGCAACATAAGTTACTGATTAATGGTGAACTGGTCGCAGGTGAAGGGGAATCCCAACCGGTCTACAACCCTGCGACGGGTGAGATCCTGCTGACTATTGCGGAAGCCTCGGCGGCCCAGGTGGATGCGGCGGTGAATGCCGCTGACCGAGCGTTTGTTCAATGGGGGCAAACTACGCCGAAGCATCGCGCGGAGTGCCTGCTCAAGATGGCGGATGTCATTGAAGAACACGCCGCCACCTTTGCCCGTCTGGAATCGCTCAACTGCGGTAAACCGCTACACTGCGTGACCAATGATGAAATTCCGGCTGTGGTGGATGTGTTCCGCTTCTTTGCGGGTGCTGCGCGCTGCCTGAACGGGCTGGCGGCAGGCGAATATCTGGAAGGCCACACCTCGATGATTCGACGTGACCCGGTAGGCGTGGTGGCCTCGATTGCGCCGTGGAACTATCCGCTGATGATGGCGGCCTGGAAGCTGGCTCCGGCGCTGGCGGCGGGGAACTGCGTGGTCATTAAACCGTCTGAAATCACGCCGCTCACTGCCTTGACCCTGGCGGAGCTGGCGAAAGATATCTTCCCGGCGGGCGTGCTGAACGTGCTGTTTGGCCGCGGTAAAACGGTGGGTGACCCGTTAACCGGGCACGCCAAAGTGCGGATGGTGTCGCTAACCGGTTCGATTGCCACCGGAGAGCACATTCTGGCGCATACTGCGTCGTCGATTAAGCGTACGCATATGGAGCTTGGCGGCAAAGCGCCGGTGATTGTGTTTGACGATGCCGATATTGATGCGGTGGTGGAAGGGGTCAGAACCTTTGGTTTCTACAATGCCGGGCAGGACTGTACGGCCGCTTGCAGAATTTACGCGCAGAAGGGCGTTTATGAGCGGTTGGTGGAGAAACTCGGTGCGGCAATAGCGAGTCTGAAATCCGGGGCGCCGGAAGAGGAAAGTACGGAACTGGGGCCGCTCAGCTCGCAGGCGCACCTGGCGCGGGTGAGCGACGCCGTGGCGCGCGCTAAAGCGCTGCCGCATATTAAGGTGGTGACCGGCGGCGAAAAAGCGGCAGGCGCTGGCTATTACTTCCAGCCAACGCTGCTGGCAGGGGCAAAACAGGAAGATGATATCGTCCAGCGTGAAGTGTTCGGCCCGGTGGTGAGCGTCACCGTGTTTGATACCGAAGAGCAGGTGCTGGGTTGGGCCAACGACTCCCAGTACGGACTGGCATCATCGGTGTGGACGCAGGACGTCGGGCGTGCGCATCGTCTGAGTGCACGCTTACAGTATGGTTGCACCTGGGTGAACACCCACTTTATGCTGGTCAGCGAAATGCCGCACGGCGGACAGAAACTTTCGGGCTACGGTAAGGACATGTCCGTCTACGGGCTGGAAGATTACACCGTGGTTCGCCATGTGATGATAAAACATTGATCGCGCGTTAAGCGCATGATCGGTAGGGAGATGGCGTGAATCAGGATTTTCAGGATATCAAAAATGAGTTTGAGAAATATGGCCCCGAGGCCGGTGAAAGTATCGCTCAGGAGATGTATGAGTCGCTGGCAAAGAGGCTGACGCCTTATTTCTTTAACCAGGAGAGCATCAATAAGCGAAGGCTAATCATCAAACTTGAGGAGGGGGAGAAAGAGGTAGGCACCCTGACCAGGTACGATTGGCTGGCGGCTTTTGAGAGATACAAACCTGAGGCTCACTAGCGACCTTTACTCATCATTTACCCCCTTCGCGGTAGGCGCGATGCCTGCCGCTACCTCTCCCTTGTTTTTGACATACCCGGTGCAACGTGCGAGGATCCGCGCCGTTGTAAAACCGGGTATAGCCAGAAAAATGAAAAAAAGTATTGTGTGTACTGCTGCGGTGATTGCTGTAGCAATGGGGATTGGGACCTACTATTCGGCCAGCCGGGTGGCGACCTGTGAAGGACAAAACCGCGTGAGCGCCGCCTGCGTCGCACAGGCCTGGGATGCGGAAAAAGTAAACTTAGTGCCGCAGTACGATCCCAACCACTATGTGAGCGACCCGACGACGGACAGCATCTTCGCGTCCACCGTGCCAAAGCGCTAACCGTACAGCATGTCACAGAAATAAAACCCAGCGCGGCGTAACGTAGTGCTGGGTTTTCTCTATTTAGCAGTCAATTCGGCTGGAGCCGAATGTCTGGATCGCACAATACTTCAGCGATAAGCGGCGAAAAACTTGATGTACGTCAAAAAACGTAGCATATTGCGCCGCTTTAACGATCAATTACAAGGACTCGATTGGTGACGCTATATCAACATATGCTCATCTTCTACGCCGTGATGGCGGTTATCTGCGCCATTATTACCTGGTTTCTTACCCGCGAAAGCACCTCAATTCGCCTGATCGCGACGCTGTTAATTGGCGCCACCTGGCCGTTTAGCTTTCCCGTGGCGCTGTTACTCTCACTGTTCTGAGGCTATTTGCTTAGGTCGCTGAGCAGGATGGCGATGCTTTTGCCGCCTTCGGTCTGCTCAAGGGCAATTTTAACGATAATGGTCAGCGGGACGGAAAGCAGCATGCCGACCGGGCCAAGCAGCCAGCCCCAGAAGATTAATGACAGAAACACTACCAGCGTCGAGAGTCCCAGCCCGCGTCCCATGATGCGGGGCTCGAGAATGTTGCCGAACACGAGGTTAATGACCAGGTAGCCCGCAAGGACGATCAGCGCATCATAAAAGCCGCTGAACACCAGCACCTGAAGAATAGGGGGAATAGCCGCCAGCACCGAACCGATGTTCGGGATATAGTTGAGCGCAAACGCCAGCAGTCCCCAGATAAAGGCGAAACGCACTCCGAGCAGTTCCAGCATCGCCCATACCACCAGACCAGTCACCACGCTGATAGCGGTTTTCAGCACCAGATAGTGGCTTACGCTATCCAGCGCCCGCTGTATCGCTGCCATACCTTCCGTCGGTTTTGCCATAATTTGCTGCAGTTTGGCCGGGAGCTGCGGGACCTCCAGCAGCATAAATACCACCGTCAGCAGTAGTAAAAAGATCGACGACATGGCGTTTGAAAGCTGGGTCAGAAAGCGTGAGACCAGCGTCATAGCGGCATTAGGGTCGATATACTTAATCAGCTCATCCGGGCTGACGCTGATGCCAAAGCGCTGCAGCCAGGGTTCAAGATTATAGATGGGAACCGCCAGCGACGAACGGTACTGCGGTAGGGTGCGTGTCAGTTCATTGAGCGAGGTGCCAAGCGTGGCCAGCAGCAGCACGGCGGCGAGGATAATCACCCCAATCAGCAGTGAAATCCCCAGCACGCGTGGCACGCGCCAGCGCACCATTAACTGCACCACCGGGTTCAGCACCACCGCGATAAACAGCGCCAGCACGAACGGCACGATGATATCAGCGGCAAAACGAATGCCGGTGAGAATGATGACCAGCATGCCCAGCATGATGACAATTTTTAATCCATTAAGCGTAATGATCGGCCTGGACATGTTGTTAGCTCCTGCTAAAACCTATGCAGAATATGATAATTGCGAATCAACTAATAATAAATGCATTAACATCAAACAGCCTCAGTAAAGATTTGCAAACATTTTGAGATACTTCGACATCTGTGTTAGAAATTAGCTGTGTTTAACTACCGAGGACAATTTTAATCCGCAACGATGAGAAGCAATACCGCGGATAATTGTAATTTTATGGACAATATGTTCAGGACGTTCAGCCTTACCAAACCTTCTGTTTTACCTTCCTTTTCTGCCTTCTGTGGTGAGCAGCACTGGCGCAACGCGCTATAGTACCCTTCTTCGTTTGAGCTAAATTTTAATCATTTTATTTCAGTTTGCGCATCGCCGTGAACTGCACGGATTATATTCTCATGCAGGAGAAGGACCATGTTTTACTGGATTTTATTAGCCCTGGCCATTGTTGCTGAAATTACTGGTACGCTTTCTATGAAATGGGCGAGCGTATCTGATGGAAACACCGGCTTTATTTTGATGCTCGTAATGATCGCCTTGTCGTATATTTTCCTTTCGTTTGCGGTTAAAAAAATCGCTCTGGGTGTAGCCTATGCGCTGTGGGAAGGCATTGGTATCGTATTGATCACCCTGTTCAGCGTACTGCTGTTTGACGAAAGCCTTACGGTGATGAAAGCCGCGGGTCTGGCAACCTTGATTGCCGGTATCGTACTGATTAAGTCCGGTACCCGTAAGCCCGCGAAGGCGAACAAAACGCTGCACAAAGAGGTGAATCATGCATAACTTTGAGATGATTCACGGCTTATGGCTGGCAGGCTCCATCGTACTGGAAATTGTCGCTAATATTTTCCTCAAGTTCTCGGACGGCTTCCGTCGCAAAAGCTACGGCATCCTGTCGCTGGTCGCCGTACTGGCCGCGTTCAGCGCGCTGTCACAGGCGGTGAAGGGGATTGATCTCTCCGTCGCCTACGCCATCTGGGGTGGTTTCGGCGTCGCCGCGACGCTGGCGGCGGGGTGGATCCTCTTCGGCCAGCGACTGAACAACAAAGGCTGGGTGGGTTTAGGCCTGCTGTTGATCGGTATGGTGATGATTAAGCTCGCCTGATGTGATCGCTGCCTGAGAAATCGGGCAGCGAAATCTCGTGTCTGTATTACGCTTGTAACAAAGGGTTAGCGTATTTGATGCGAGGGTGAACTATGTTCGATCCGTCACGTTGGCGTAATATCGCCACAGCCAGAACGCTGTTCGTGATTATCTTCTTCGCGGGCATTGGCCTGATTTTTTCTATTATTTCGCTTCTCTACCTTTCCCAAAGCCTTATCACCAGCAAAACCAATGATATCGACGCTCGGCGCTCGGCGCTCTCCGTTGACGGCGCGATGCAGACCTCTATCAACCGCGTCCTCTCGCTGGTTATCGATAACGCCATCTGGGATGACGCGGTGCGCGAAGTTTATGCACCAAAGCTGGATACCACCTGGCTGTACAACACCTGGGGCGCGGGTTTTAAAATCAATAATCTTTATGACGGCACCTTCGTGCTGGACGAAAATTACCGGGTGCTGTGGGGATCGTTTCGCAGTTCGCCGTTTAACGAGCACGATCTCGCGTTTTTTGGTGATGGGCTAAAAGCGCTGATAGCCCACAATGAAGACCCACTGCGCCGGGGAAAAAATAACTTTGCTGGGATAACCAAAACCCGGGAAGGTCTCGCCTTTATCGGCATTGGTCTGGTTCGCCCGATGGTTGGACGTTTGCAGGTTTATGACGCCACCCGTCGCTATCTGGTGATTACCCGACACATCAACCCGTTGTTGTTGAGCACTCTGGGCAATACTTTCCAGATTGAAAATCTGACCCTCACCGATTCGCCGCAAAACAGATACAACATACCGGTACGGACCTCCAGCGGGGAGATAGTCGGCTGGCTTGATTGGCAGCTTCGCCAGCCGGGCGTAGAGGCGGCACAGGCAGCTTCGCCGGAAATTCGTGAAATTGTGCTGCTGGCAACCGGGTTAATTCTGCTGTTTATCCTCGTCAGCAGCCTGGGGCTGTGGAAACTGGCGCGCGGCGAGCGGCAGGCGCGGGAGATTGCGTTAACCGACTGGCTGAGCCATCTACCCAACCGGCGGGCGTTGATTGAGCAGCTTGAGCGAATCAGCCGCCGTGGCGATCGGGATATCAAAACGGTGGTGTTTATCGATCTCGATGGTTTCAAGGATGTTAACGACATTTATGGTCATGATGTCGGTGATATTTTGATTATTCGCATCGCAGACATGCTGCAAACGCTGGTGCCGCACGGCGGTATGCTGGCGCGCATGGGCGGCGACGAATTTGCGATGACCGTTGGAGGTGCGCACTCTGAAGCCAGTGCCTCAGCGTTTGCCGGCAGCGTGCTGGACTACCTGAGTACGCCGATCCGCATTGGTGAACGAACGCTGCATATCAGCGCCAGTCTCGGTATCGCCAGCGGTACGTTTCAGGAGAAAACCAGCTCAGAACTGTTCCGTCAGGCAGATATTGCCATGTACCACTCGAAAATCACCGGCAAAGGGCGTATTACCCATTACGATGCCGAGCTGAGCAGCGCGCGCGAGTATCAACTGTCGCTGGAGGACGATATTCGTCACGGGCTGGAGCATGATGAGTTTGAAGTCTGGTACCAGCCGATCGTCTGCGCTCGCTCGCAGGCAATGGTCGGGGTGGAAGCGCTGGTGCGCTGGCCACGGCGGCCGAAGGGCGAACTGATGCCGGATGCGTTTATCACGATTGCCGAGACCAGCGGGCTTATCTATTCGCTCGGGCAGTTTGTGCTGGCGCGAGCCTGTCGGGATCTGCTGGCACATAACGATTTGAAGCTGTCGGTGAATATCTCCCCGGCCCAGTTCCGCGACCCGGAGTTTGAGGATAAGGTCTCAAGCGTACTGAAATCCTCCGGCTTCCCGCCGGCACGACTGCAACTTGAAGTCACCGAAACCTACGTACTGGAAAGACCGGAACGGGCGAGGGCGGCGATTTCTGCGCTGAAAGCGCTGGGCACCGCCGTGGCGTTGGATGATTTTGGCACCGGCTATTCCAGCATTGGCTACCTGCGGCGTTTCAACTTCGACACCATTAAAATCGACAAATCGCTGGCCGGGCTGGTGGACGATGACGATCAGGCGGCGGCGCTGGTCGGAGGGACCATTCGTATTGCCAGTGCGCTCGGTATGACGGTGATTGCGGAAGGGGTTGAAACGGAGAAACAGATGAAGTTACTGCGGCTCGCAGGCTGCGATCAGCTGCAAGGATTTTACTTCAGCGAGCCGATGCCGTTCTCGTCGCTGCTGGCGTTACGCCACCAGCAGCGACAGAGTTAGTTTCCTGCGGCCAGCGCTTCCAGCTTATCGCGAAAACCGGTCACCGAGATGGCGCGGTTGTCGGCACGCTGGCGGTCTTTTGCTGCTGGCGCGGAGCTTTGCACGGCAATCACCTGCCAGCCTGTGTCCGTTTTCAGTAGTAGCGGTGAACCGCTATCGCCCGGCAGCGTATCGCACTGGTGAGAGAGCACCGAGGTCTGCGCCCAGCCCGTTACCGTACAATCCTCATGGCTGTACAGCGAATCAAGGTGGTCAAGCGGATAACCCGACTGGGTGACTTTGCGGCCTGTTGCTTTCAGCGCGGCGGTGAGGTCATCTTTATTGCCCGCAAATACCGGCAGCGGCGTGATGCCAGAAGGCGGGTTGCGCAGCACGATAATGCCAAAATCCCACGGCGCGGCGGAAGCAGGAACAATCCAGCCGTCGCCATCCGCTTTCAGACGTTTGCCTAAAGAAGGATCGACACGGCCTTCAATATCATGAATTTCATAGCGCCAGGTCCCTTTCTGCGAAATAAAGCGCAGCGCAACGGCTTTATCCAGCTTGCCGCGCGGTGGCTCAAGCAGGCAGTGCCCGGCGGTTAGCGCCAGGTGGGGAGAAATCAAGGTTGCCGTACACAGATTGCCGCTAGCGGTTTCCAGCTGGCCAATCGCATCCCAGGGAGCCTGGGCGGGATGGCTGACAAGGGTACGATCGTCCTGACCAAAGAACAGGGTTTTAATGTCTTTTGCACTGATGCCAATATCATCGTCATCAGCGTGGGAAATCAACGGCAGTACGGATAACGTTCCCAGTAAACAACACACAAAGGCTGTACGCATATCACTCTCTGATGGGGCAATTATGATTATAAAAAATAAACCCAATGAGACTACTATAGACGGGAGAAGCAAAAAGTGGGAGTAAAATCAGCGAACTACGCTCAGTAAAAGAAAAACTGGGTTGCGATCAGTGCGCAGATGATAAGAAATGCCAGGATGAGCTCGAAACGATAGCGCCGCAACATGATTGCTCTCCAGGAAAAAATCGGCGCTATATAAGCGCCGATATGATAATTGATTAACTCAGGTGGTCACCAGGATTCAGCGTTGCTGCTAGCCTCCCGGCGCCACCTGTATCAGCGTATTGCTACGCGGATACGTCATCAAGAATGATTATGCAGCTGGCTGAGCGGCTGGTTTAGCAGCAGTGTGTTTAGCGGCTTTGTGGTGCTTTTTAGCAGCCTGAGCTTTCTGTGCTACAGCTGGTTTAGCAGCGGCTTTGTGGTGCTTTTTAGCAGCCTGAGCTTTCTGCGCTACAGCTGGTTTGGTTGCTGCTTTGTGATGCTTTTTAGCAGCCTGAGCTTTCTGCGCTACAGCTGGTTTAGCCGCTGCTTTTTTGTGTTTTTTAGCAGCCTGAGCTTTCTGCGCTACGGCTGGTTTAGCCGCTGCTTTTTTGTGCTTCTTAGCGGCCTGAGCTTTCTGCTCTGCAGCTGGTTTAGCGGCTTCTTTCTTGTGTTTTTTGTGGTGAGTGGCTTTAGCCGGTGCCGCATGAGTTGCGGTAGCGGAAGCAGCCGGAGCCGGAGTTGCAGTTGCGTCAGCAGCAAATGCAGCGGAAGACAGACCCATAGCAGCGGCAACAACCAGAGCTAATACTTTTTTCATTCTGATACCCTCGAATTGGTTTTTTCATTCAACCCCACTGCGGGGCCGTTGAAGTAACTATATCGATGAGCGAGCCGGCTTTCCGTGAGTGATTGGTTTCGGCGTGTAACGTAATGTACGAGATTTGTTGTACATCCGTAACGGGGCAGTTTTTGACCGCCCCGCAAGGGGTTAGCTCTGGCAGGGGGTCTGTCGGGTGCGCTGGGAAAGGTACACGCGCAGGATCAGCGCGAAGGCCCAGGCCACGACGATAGCGGCGATCAGGTAAATGCTGCCTAAACCCTGATAACCAGCAATCCAGCCAGCCACCGGGCCGGTGAGGCCAAGTGCCAGGTCGAGAAACGCGGAATAAGTCCCCAGCGCGGTTCCCTGATTTTGTTCTTCCACCTGCTTCACGGCTTCAACGCCGAGCGCCGGGAAGACCAGTGAGAAGCCCGAACCGGTCAGGAACGCGCCAACGCCCGCCATCCATGCGTTCGGGGCAAACCAGATGATCAACAGCCCCAGACACTCCACCACGTAGCAGATAAGCGATACCCGCAGCCCGCCAAAGCGGGTGATGGTGTTGCCAAGCACCAGACGAATACAGATAAACCCAATGCTGAACAACGACAGGGTAAACGCCGCGCCCGCCCAGCCGTGAGAAGAGAAGTAGAGAGTGATAAAGGTGGCAATGACGCCGAAACCAACGGTGCCTAGCCCGAGTCCCAGACCGTATGGCCAGATCTTGCGGGCCACGACATGAAAGGGCGCTCTGACGCCGGCGCTGACGCTGACGTCTGCGCGGGTGCGAGCAAAGAGCAGTCCGATCACGGCAATAATCACAATCAGCGCCGCAAAACCGCTGATGCCGAACCACCCGTTGAGCACAACGCCCAGCGGTGCACCTGCCGCCATCGCCACATAGGTGGCAACGCCGTTCCAGGAGATCACCCGTGAGGTGTGAATCGCACCGACGGTTTTAATCCCCCAAAGCGTCGAACCGGTGGACGTGAAGCTTTCGCCAACGCCGAGGAATACACGACCAACCAGCAACAGCGCAACAGCCAGAATAGGGCTAGCGTGAGCCGCTGCCGCTGCGAGGGTGAACAGGCCGCTCATCAGGCAGCAGACGATCCCCAGACTGACGACTTTTTTTGGACCCCAGATATCGGTATAGCGTCCAGCGTGGGGGCGGCTGACCAGTGTTGAAATGTACTGCAGACTGATTACCGCGCCAGCGACCAGAGTGCTGTAGCCAAGGTTATAGTGAATAAACCCCGGCAGCACCGCGAGCGGCAGGCCGATAGAGAGGTAGCAGATACAGGTAAAAACAACGATCGAGATAATGCGTAGGTTCAGTTGGGTATTACTGGCACTGGTCGTCATAGCGCTACATTGGTAAGACAAAAGTGGGGCCATTATAGGAATTGCCAGCTAGTATGGCGAGATGGCAACGCATTTTATGTCAATAGTATAAGTATTAGTTATCAGTACCGTAGCCCGGCCAGGCGGAGCGCCGCCGGGGATGTCCCGGAGTCGGCATTGCCTTGTCCGGGCTACGTGGCGTTGTGGACTAATGCAGGCGCTTATGCAAGGTGAAGCCCACCAGTAGCGCGCCGACCAGCAGCAGCGCGATAAACCCACCAACGCCGTTCCAACCGTAGTTATGCCAGAACACGCCGCCAAGCGTCCCGGCGATGCTGGAACCGAGGTAGTAGCTGAACAGATACAGCGACGACGCCTGGCCTCTGGCGCGCCGAGCGCGCGGGCCAATCCAGCTGCTGGCAACCGAGTGGGCGGCAAAGAACCCGGCGGAAAAGAGCAGCATACCGGGGAAAATCACCCATAGCGGCGAGAACAGCGTCAGCAACAGGCCGAGCAGCATTACCCCGGTAAAGAAGATCATCACCGGCCCGCGACCGTAGCGCGTGGTCATCATCCCCGCTTTTGGCGAGCTCCAGGTGCCGGTCAGATAGGCCACGGAGAGGAGACCAACCACCGCCTGGTTGAGCGACCACGGCGACAGCATCAGGCGATAGCCGATGTAGTTAAAGAGGGTGACGAATGCACCCATCAACAGAAAACCTTCAACAAACAGCAGCGGCAGGCCGCGATCGCGCCAGTGCAGATGCAGGTTAATCAGCAGCGTTTTCGGTTTTAGTGAGCTCGGACGGAAGTGGCGAGACTCCGGCAAAATGCGCCAGAACATCACCGCTGAAGCCAGCGCAAAGGCGCTGATAACCGCCAATGCTACGCGCCAGCCAAAGAAGTCAGTAAAGACCCCGGTCAACAGGCGTCCACTCATCCCGCCTATTGAGTTCCCGCTGATATACAGCCCCATCGAAAAGGCGACAAAGCTGGGGTGAATTTCTTCGCTCAGGTAGGTCATCCCGACCGCCGCCACGCCGCTAAGTGACAGGCCAATCAGCGCGCGCATTATCAGAATGCCGTGCCAGCTGGTCATCATTGTGGAGAGCAGCGAGCAGCAGGAGGCTAGCAGCAGCGCGGTGACCATCACCTTTTTACGGCCGATGGCATCGGAGAGCGGGCCGGTAAACAGCAGGCCGACCGCCAGCATTGCCGTCGAGATAGAGAGCGAAATACTGCTCCCCGCAGGTGAAATACCGAACTCATGCGACAGCACCGGCAGGATTGGCTGAACGCAGTACAACAGCGCGAAGGTTGCCAGCCCGGCAGAGAACAGCGCGAGCGTTACCCGAATAAAGGCGGGCGTACCACGGCGAATAAAAGCGTTTGACTGAAGGGGGGTATCATCGCGGACATCAATGGCAGGCGCGTCGTCTGCGGTGGTTGTGCGGCTCACGGGAAATCCTTGCATAAAACAGTGGGTAATATCGACTCAGGTCACATAATCAGAGTAGGAAATTGTAAATATTCTGTCTAATATATTAATAATCTCAATTGATACTTTTAAAATATGAATATTGAACTTCGCCATCTGCGTTATTTCATTGCCGTCGCCGAAGAGCTGCACTTTGGCCGCGCGGCGGCGCGGCTCAATATCTCCCAGCCGCCGTTAAGCCAGCAAATCCAGGTACTCGAGCAGCAGGTTGGGGCGCGGCTGTTTGCCCGAACCAACCGCAGCGTGAGCCTGACGGAAGCGGGGCGGCAGTTTCTTGCCGATAGCCGCCAGATTTTGCTGCAGGTGAACGAAGCGGCCGCGCGGGCAAGCCGTCTGCATCACGGGGAGACGGGAGAGTTACATATCGGCTTTACCTCTTCAGCGCCGTTTATCAAGGCGGTTTCTGACACGCTCTCTACCTTTCGTCAGCGCTACCCGGATGTGCATATCCAGACGCGAGAAACCAATACCCGGGAGCAGATTTCGCCGTTAACGGAGGGGGCGCTTGAGCTGGGCCTGATGCGCAATACCCAACTTCCTGACACCCTCGACTGGCAGGTGATCCTGCGCGAACCGCTGCTGGCGATGATTCACCGCGACCATCCGCTCGCTAATAAACCAGCGGTCAGCCTGGTGGAACTGGGGAAAGAGCCATTCGTCTTTTTTGATCCACATGTGGGCACCGGGCTGTATGACGATATTCTGGGTCTGATGCGCCGCTACGACGCGGTGCCGACCATCACGCAGGAGGTAGGCGAGGCGATGACGATTATCGGTCTGGTGGCTTCGGGCTTAGGGGTGTCGATACTGCCGGCGTCGTTTCGCCGGGTGCAGTTGCACGAAATGCGCTGGGTGCCGATTACCGAAGAGGATGCGGTGTCGGAAATGTGGCTGGTATGGTCTAAACACCATGAGCTTAGTCAGGCGGCACAGCGTTTCAAACAGCATCTGTTAAACGCGGCAAAGGTGAGCGTTTCGCTGTCAAATGTGTGAAAAATTGTGCAGTAAATCACAAGGCTAAGTAAAAATTTGACGCAGGGCGTTCAAGTACTTCACCATAGCCCAAAGTGTTTATTTCGAAGCGCGAAAATAAGGGAGTTTTTACGGTGGTAGCGGACAGTCAGCCAGGGCATATCGATCAAATCAAGCAGACCAACGCAGGGGCAGTTTATCGCCTTATTGATCAGCTCGGCCCGGTGTCGCGTATCGACCTTTCCCGCCTTGCGCAACTGGCCCCCGCCAGTATCACCAAAATTGTTCGCGAACTGCTGGAAGCTCACCTGGTTCAGGAAACGGAAATTCAGGAAGCGGGCAGCCGCGGCCGTCCTGCTGTGGGCCTGATGGTGGAAACGGAAGCCTGGCACTATCTTTCCGTGCGTATCAGCCGAGGCGTTATCCATCTGGCGCTGCGCGACCTCAGCAGTAAGCTGGTGGTGGAAGAGCAACTGGATCTGGCGCTGGAAGATGAGATCCCGTTCCTGACTCGGGTGGTGTCCCATATTGACCAGTTCTTTATTCGTCACCAGAGCCTGCTTGAACGTCTGACCGCGATTGCCATCACCCTGCCGGGTATTATCGATACCGAGAACGGCATTATTCATCGTATGCCATTTTATGATGTCACCGATGTTCCGCTGGGCGGTACGCTGGAGGCGCATACCGGCGTGCCGGTGTATATTCAGCACGATATCAGCGCCTGGACGATGGCCGAGGCGCTGTTTGGCGCATCACGCGGCGCGCGTGATGTGATTCAGGTGGTTATCGACCATAACGTCGGTGCCGGGGTGATTACCGATGGGCGTTTACTGCATGCTGGTAGCAGCAGTCTGGTGGAAATCGGGCATACCCAGGTCGATCCGTACGGTAAGCGCTGCTATTGCGGTAACCACGGTTGTCTGGAGACCATCGCCAGCGTGGAAAGCGTGATGGAACTGACTCAGGTGCGCATGCAGCAGTCGATGAGTTCCATGCTGCATCAAAAGCCGCTCAGCGTGGAGTGGCTGTGTCAGGCCGCGATGCAGGGTGATTTGCTGGCAAAGGATATCATCAGCAGCATTGGCACCAACGTCGGGCGAATCCTCGCCATTATGGTTAACCTGTTCAATCCGCAGAAAATTTTGATTGGCTCGCCGTTTAATCAGGCGGCCGATATCCTCTTCCCGGCGATTGGCGACTGCATTCGCCAGCAGTCGCTGCCCGCCTACAGCAAGCACATTGCGGTAGAGCAGACACAGTTCTCGAATCGCGGCACGATGGCGGGGGCGGCACTGGTAAAAGACGCGCTGTATAATGGAACATTGCTGATTAGACTGTTACAGGGTTAACAATTTTTAGCAGTTTTGCAAAAAATTGCGCTATCTCAATCTGACCCATTCGCACATCACGTAAACTTTCACTCCGTTGAATTATTCATTGCCATGATATTTTCATGGCGCAGGAGTGGGGTTAGTTTGTGATGCTTAATCGTTTCTTTATTACTGGTACTGATACTTCTGTCGGCAAGACGGTGGTTTCTCGTGCGCTTTTGCAGGCGCTCGCCGCCAGCGGGAAACGGGTGGCAGGATACAAACCAGTTGCCAAAGGCAGCAAGGAAACCGCAGAGGGGCTGCGCAATAAAGATGCGCTGGTTCTGCAGGCCGTTTCATCGCTGGACTTACCCTATGACGCTATCAACCCGATTGCGCTGAGCGAAGAAGAGAGCAGCGTCGCCCACAGTTGCCCTATCAACTACACCTTACTGTCTGACGGCCTGGCCAATCTGAGCCAGCAGGTCGATAACGTGGTGGTTGAAGGGACCGGCGGCTGGCGCAGCCTGATGAACGATTTGCGCCCGCTCTCGGAGTGGGTGGTGCAGGAACAATTGCCGGTGCTGATGGTGGTTGGCATTCAGGAAGGCTGCATTAACCATGCGTTGCTGACCGCTCAGGCCATCGCTAACGACGGTCTGCCGCTGATTGGCTGGGTAGCGAATCGTATCAACCCAGGCCTGGCACACTACGCGGAAATTATCGACGTCCTCAGCAAAAAGCTACCGGCACCGCTGGTGGGTGAGCTGCCGTACCTGCCGCGTCCGGAACAGCGTGAGCTGAGCCAGTACGTTGACTTAGCGATGCTCCGTAACGTGCTGACGGTAGATAGAATTCTGGCGTAAGGTTCGCGACAGTACCGACGCCAGTACGCAGGCAATCAGTAAACCGGGTAGTAACGTATACTGCCCGGTCATTTCACAAATCATCAGCGTTGACATAATCGGCGCATGCGTCGTTGCCGCCAGCAGCGTGGCCATCCCCGTGACCCCCAGCAGTATTGCCATCGCCTCATGGGCAGGAAACACCAGCCCCCACGTATTAGCAAACAAAATCCCCACAGCCAGGCCAATAAACAGCGTAGGGGTAAAGACCCCACCGGGCGCACCTGAGCCGCTGCTGGCAAGAATGGCGAGCAGTTTGCACACAAAAATCCCGGCGATAATAGCGAAGCTCGGCGGCGTCAGCAGAAAACCCTGCACCACGCTATAACCGTTGCCCCAGACGGCGGGTGTTAACAGCGAAAGCAAACCGACAAACAGCCCGCCAAGCGCGAGCTGCCAGGGGGGCGAGAGTTTCAGCCGCAGAAAGACCTGGTGGCTCGTGTCCATCAACCACATCAGCAACGGGCCACCCAGCCCACAGACCAGACCGGTAGCAAGCATCAGGGCGTAATGCGCGGCGGTGAGCGCGGGTAGGTCGCCAACGCGGTAGAGCAGCTCTGCGCCGCCGTTCATCAGTTGGGTGGTCAGTAGCGCCACTACGGCGGCAATCACCACCGGGCCGAGTGAGGCTAGCATCAGGGTGCCGAACAGGATCTCAGCGATAAACAGGCTACCCGCCAGCGGTGCGTGATAGGCGCTGGCCATCCCCGCAGCAGCACCGCAGGCAATCCACAATTTCCATTCATTTTTTGGCGTGAAGCGCTGGGCAAAAAAGGAGGCGGCGAGGGCAGCCAGCAGGATCATGGCTCCTTCCCGGCCGATGGCGCTACCGCTGATGACCACCAGCAGCGAGGCGGCGGATTTAATCAGGCTGGCACCCGTATCAAACTTGCCTTCGTCGCTTTCCAACGCTTCCATGTAGTCGGTTGGAGCGTGGGGGCGCTGGCGGGTGTGGCGCTGCCATGCCCATAACAGCATCCCGGCGGCAAGCCCGCCGAGAGCAGGGGTTATCAGCCGTCGCCACCACACCAGCCCTTCAGCGGCGTTGACCAGGCTGCCGCTGTCGTTGCTAAGAAATAGCCACTCCCCCAGATACATAGCGTGACGAAAGAGCGCCACCGCCAGCGCCGCGAGGACACCTACGACGGTGGCAATCAGCAGGCGACGAAACATCGCCGTAATATCGGGGTAGTGATGGAGACGCTGCATCGTTTTCCTGGTGGCTTAGCGGTACAGCTTTTTGTCAGCGACGGGGATCAGTAGCGAGGATTGCCACTGTGCCAGCGTTTGTTGTGCAAGCTGCCCCAGCGCAACAAAGAACGGATGATCGGCCTTCTCGGTAAACTCGGCGAGGAAGCGCGGCGCCCACGGCAGGAGATGCCAGGCCAGCAGTTGATTACAGGCGTCATCACGACCGTTTTCCAAAAGCCAGGCCGCCAGCATCAGCAGGGTGCCGAAGTGATCTTCCGGCTCGTTTTGCTCTACATCGAAAGCAATCTGGTTTTCACGCATCCACTGACGTAGCGCCAGAGTTGAGTCGCCAAACAGCACGTTTTCACGATCCAGCCAGACGGATCCCCACGGTGGTGACGGCAGCGCTGACGGCCCGATAAACAGGCGTTGCCAGGCTTGAGGAAGCGACTCATCACATTGCGCAGCAAACCCTGCGGAAAGAGTATCGGCATGTTCAACGGCATACGGCCACTGCTCAAGCCACTCACCGTCGGTGAACGCGGCAACCAGCGGCTCGGCGAGCGTGCTATCAGGTGCGAAATAGAACAGGGCACCCAGTACCCGGGCAGAGAACGCTAAGGCGTCGTTGTGCTGAACGTCATTCATTACTGCATTTCCTTATTGGGGCGCGGGAAACCTCCCGCGCCGATGATTTACCCGGCAATCGCCATGCCGACGGTCATATGCAGGCCATAGAACAGCCCGCGACCGATAAGTTCGCCAACCAGTACCAGTACTAACCCCAGCGCCAGCCCCACAGCGCGTGGCGGAACGCGGCGCAACAGCGGGCAGATCCAGCAGCCCAAACCTGCTGCCAGCAGGACAAAGCGCCACACCTGCAAGCTGCCCCAGTCCGGCAGCAGCGCGTTAGCTTGCTGAACCGAGCTGTGAATGAAGCCCAGCTCTGAGGTTTGCAGCACGACGACCGCCAGGCTGAGTAAATAGCCCAGCACGCTGACCGCGGCGAAGAATTTACCGTTAAACGGTACTTTCGCCAGTTTCAGCAGCAGCGCGGCAAACAGCGGCCCGGTGAGTAATATGGTTAAGAAGAACGATGCCGTCGTGTAACCATTATACCAGGTTGGTACGGTATCTATCTGATAAACACGCGTCATTGCCCAGACAAATAGTAGCCCAAGTACCATACTGACCAATAGCCAGACGCGCCCGAGCGCCGCAGGCATTTTCCCGAGGACTGACAGCAGCCACCAGAAACCGCCGACGGCAAAGAACACGGAGCCGCTGGCAATCTCATTACTCAGCGCCGATGCGCCCACGCGGTTCAACGAATTGAACGCCCGCAGCGGCGAGCCAAGGTGCAGCACCGAGGCGAAGAATGCTATTCCCATAATAACCCAAAGGAAAAACATAGTGAGCACAATACGGCGCCGATCCGCCGGTTCATGGCGCGCTGCCAGCCAGCCTAACCCAGTGACGATTGTCGCGCCTGCTACGCACTGCCCCAGCACGGTAAACAGCACCAGCGGCCATTCATGCCATCCACTTCCCATCTCACACCTCCTTCGGATTGGCCAGATAGCCAGTGGTATCGCCGCACGGACGTGCATTGGCGTTGGGTTTAATCACAATGCTAGGTTTGGTGAAGTGCGCGGACGGCAACGGCGCCACCGCCGCAAGCGTACCGTGCTTTTGACGCAGTTCTTCGATAGGCCCAAAGTCCAGCGCACGCAACGGGCAGGATTCCACGCAAATCGGCTTTTTGCCTTCCGCCACACGCTCATGACAACCGTCGCATTTGGTCATGTGACCTTTAGCTTCGTTGTACTGCGGCGCACCATATGGGCAGGCCATATGGCAGTATCGACAGCCGATGCAGACATCTTCGTTGACCACCACAAAGCCGTCTTCGCGTTTATGCATCGCGCCGCTTGGGCACACTTTGGTACAGGCCGGGTCTTCGCAGTGGTTACAGGCGATGGACAGATAGTAAGCAAAGACGTTCTGGTTCCAGACGCCGTTGTCTTCCTGCCAGTCGCCGCCCGCGTATTCGTAAATACGACGGAAACTAACGTCCGGAGTTAAGTCTTTGTAATCTTTACAGGCCAGCTCGCAGGTTTTACAACCGGTGCAGCGGGCCGAGTCGATGAAAAATCCGTATTGGGTGCTCATGGGCTAATCCTTATACCTTCTCGATCTCAACCAGGTTGGTATGCTGCGGGTTGCCTTTCGCCAGTGGAGAAGGGCGATGCGTGGTCAGCGTGTTGATGCAGGAGCCGTGGTCAATCCGGTCGCCGTTCATCTCGGCGTCGTGCCAGGCGCCCTGGCCCATTGCGGACACGCCCGGCATAATGCGCGGTGTGACTTTTGCCGGAATTCGCAACTCACCGCGGCCGTTAAACACGCGCACCATGTCGCCGTTCTGGATCCCGCGTTTTTGCGCATCCAGCGGATTTAGCCACACTTCCTGACGGCAGGCGGCTTTCAACACATCAACGTTGCCGTAGCTTGAGTGGGTGCGAGCTTTAAAGTGGAAACCAAACAGCTGTAGCGGGAAAGTGCCGCGCAGTGGGTCGTCCCAGCCTTCAAAGGTGGAGGCGTAAACCGGCAGCGGGCTGATGGTTTCATCTTTCTCAAGCTGCCATTTCGCGGCGATATCGGCCAGGCGGCTGGAGTAGATTTCAATTTTGCCCGACGGCGTTTTTAACGGATTGGCCTCTGGGTCTTTGCGGAAGCTCTGGTAGGCGACAAAGTGCCCGTTCGGGTCTTTGCGCTTGTAGATGCCCATCTTTTTGAGCTCATCATAGGTCGGCAAATCCGTGTCTTTGGCGCGCATTTTGGCATACAGATATTGCAGCCACTGCTCCTGAGTACGCCCTTCGGTGAACTTCTGATACACATCGTCGCCCAGACGTTTCGCCACTTCACTTAAGATCCAGTAGATCGGTTTGCGTTCGAATTTTGGCGCCGTTGCCGGCTGGATAAAGATCAGGTAGCCCATATTCCCTGCGTAGTCGTTAGGAATAATATCTTCCTGTTCAACGGTCATCAGGTCAGGCAGCAGGATATCGGCGTACTTCGCCGAGGCGGTCATAAAGTTCTCAATCACCACGATCATTTCGCATTTGCTGTCGTCCTGCAATATCTCGTGGGTTTTATTGATATCCGAGTGCTGGTTAATGATGGTATTGCCTGCATAGTTCCAGAAGAACTTGATAGGCACGTCCAGTTTATCTTTGCCGCGCACGCCGTCGCGGGTGGCGGTCATCTCGGCACCGTGGTCAATCGCATCGGTCCAGGTAAAGCAGGAGATAGCCGTTTTGACCGGGTTTTCCAGCACCGGGAAACGCTCTATGGTGATGGTATAGGTCGATTCGCGCGCGCCGCTGTTACCGCCGTTAATACCGACATTACCGGTCAGAATCGGCAGCATGGCAATTGCACGGGCAGAGAGCTCGCCGTTTGCCTGACGCTGCGGCCCCCAACCCTGGCAGATATAGGCCGGCTTAGCGCTGCCGATTTCACGTGCCAGCTTGATGATTCTGTCAGCAGGAATACCGGTAATGCTCGATGCCCACTGCGGGGTTTTCGCTACGCCGTCATCGCCCTGACCGAGAATATACGCCTTATAGTGACCGTTGACCGGCGCGCCTTCCGGTAGGGTTTTCTCGTCGTAACCAACGCAGTACTTATCAAGGAACGGCTGATCGACCAGGTTCTCGTCAATCAGTACCCAGGCAATGCCAGCCACTAGCGCGGCGTCGGTACCCGGACGAATCGGGATCCACTCATCTTCGCGGCCAGCAGCGGTATCGGTATAGCGCGGATCGATAACGATCATGCGCGCATTTGAGCGTTCGCGAGCTTGTTCAAGATAATAGGTGATGCCGCCGCCGCTCATGCGAGTTTCCGCCGGGTTGTTGCCGAACATCACCACCAGTTTACTGTTTTCGATATCGGAAGTGCTGTTGCCGTCATTGGTGCCGTAGGTATACGGCCTGGCGCAGGCAATCTGGGCGGTACTGTAGGTGCCGTACTGGTTGAGCGAGCCGCCGTAGCAGTTCATCAGGCGCATCACGGCGGAGCCGGAAGGTGAGGAGCGAGTGATATTGCCGCCGACGATACCGGAAGAGTAGTTAATGTAGACGGATTCGTTGCCGTAATCTTTCACTACGCGTTTGAGGTTGCTGGCGATCGTGTCCAGCGCTTCATCCCAGCTAATGCGCTCGAATTTACCTTCGCCGCGTTTACCCACGCGCTTCATCGGATAGTTCAGGCGATCGGGATGGTTGATGCGGCGGCGAATAGAACGCCCGCGCAGGCAGGCGCGTACCTGGTGATCGCCATAGACGTCGTGGCCAGTATTGTCGGTTTCGACCCAATAGACCTCGTCGTCTTTCACATGCAGGCGCAGCGCGCAGCGACTGCCGCAGTTGACTGAACAGGCGCCCCAGACCACTTTGTCCTCCGGCTGGCTGGCCTGATGCACGGCGGCAGCCGTCGCGCGTAAAGAGAAGGGGAGCGAGAGACCGCCCGCTGCGAATGCTAAGGAGCCGATAGCCGACGATTTAATGAGGGTGCGTCGGCTTAGCCCCCCTGGCTTTTCCTGATCAGACATTACTCACTCCATTATTTTTGTTTAATGATTCCAGCGTGAAATTAAAAACCTGCTAACAATGGAGAGGAATGATACCTGGTTGGTGGTATACAAGTATTAATCCCGGTCAAAACATAAGGTCATCCTGATAGGGTATTTGCGCGGCGGCGTTTGCCAGGTGAAGAGGTCATGTGCATAATTGTTTTACAACATAAAAACAGTTTTGTTACGGTCTGCGGGTTCCCGCAGGCTGGTTTTCTTACCGCTAATCCGTTACTTATGGAACCTACCCATGCAGGATATTGATTCGTCCGTTATTCCGATGCCCGCGATTGAGACGGTCACGGTTCCCTACAAAGGGTTAAATTTTTTGCGCCCCGAAATTTTGCTCGATTTTATCAGCGTAACGGACGGCAAAGTCCTCGCCGTGACGCCGGTTGCCGTGCTCTATTCCACCATTGGGGTACTGAGATCCGCTGAGTTGCGCAAAATTCCGGTGCTGGTATCCGGGCGCGTGGTGTATCCCATTAGTTCTCAGACGCTGCCGTGTCTGCACTCGAAATTAACCATTAACACCACGTCGCAAAAGCTGCGTTTTCAGGGCGGGCTGGATGCGCTTTCTGACGATCATTCGCTGCGCGATGGCGTGCTGATTGGGATTGCGCTGGATTTTGTCGTGGAGAAGAAGGGCTAAACGACACCGCCTCTCAAGTGAGGCGGTAGCGCATTACTGGGCGTTATCGGTGCGGGTGTAGAGAATTTTAAAGGTGTCATTTGCGCAGTGTCCGACGACCTGTGCCCCTTGCTGATCGGCCTGATCGTTAGGCACGATATCAAGAGTAAAGGCGCTTTCAGCGACGCCGTTTTGCATGATCTTCTGCTGAATGTCGCTCCTGACACGTTCACAGGAATCAGGTACGGCGGCCAGTGCGGGCATAGCGCCTGCGAGCAGTAGTGCCAGTATCCAACGTGAAGACAGCATGATCGGCTCCTTTTCATAAGATTCGTGAAAAGTATAGCAGCGCGGGTGTAAGCGTTTGTCTTTAAATCTCATTTTCTGATATTTCTTAGCCATGGCGGTTATTTTTTGATTTCCGTCTGACCAGACTATAAACAATTATATATTGCTAATATAATTGAATAAATTCCCGAAACAGGATTGTGGTGTGAAGAAACTGATTTTACTGGCCTCGGCGCTTGCCGTACTGAGCGGCTGTGATAACAGCACCACGCCGGCCGCGTTCACCCCGGAAATGGCAAGTTTTTCTAACGAATTCGACTTTGACCCACTGCGTGGTCCGGTGAAGGATTTCAGCCAGACGCTGCTTAACGAAAAAGGCGAGGTGGCAAAGCGGGTGAGCGCACAGCTGTCGCCGGAAGGTTGTTTCGATATGCTGGAGTTTCATGATATCGAACAGGATACTGGCGCACTGCTGGTATTGAACGCTAACTATTATCTTGACGGCGTTACCCACGAGAAACGCGTGCGATTACAGGGCAAATGCCAGTTGGCTGAATTCCCTTCGGCGGGTGTGAAATGGGAAACCGACGACAACGGCTTTGTGGTCAAAGCGCTCGGTAAAGATAGCGAGGTGGATTACCGCTATGACAATGAAGGGTATCCGTTGGGCAAAGTGTCTACGTTAAAAGGGGTCACGCTGTCGGTTATCTCAACCCCATCGCAGGATTCGCGTAAAAAGCTCGACTACACCGCCGTGAGTATGCTCAATAAACAGCCGGCGGGTAACGTTACGCAAAGCTGTGACTACGATCGCCACGATAATCCGGTGAGCTGTGATTTAGAGGTGGTGGACCAGAGCGTGAAGCCGTCGGTGACGCAGCGCTACACCATCAAAAACACCATTGAGTATTACTGATGTGAATAGATAATTGGCAAAGAAAAGGGCGCTGAGAAGCGCCCTTTTTTGCTGCGATTAGCGAACAACGCGCCCGGTTGAGCGGTCAAGGCAGCGCAGGGTGTTGGGTTCCCAGTACGCATTCACGTTGGTGCTTTTCAGGCAATTGTCGCGGGCATCAAAAGCAACATCTGCTTTATCCCACTCTTTTTCAGCGCGTTTGTTCACTTTCTGGCGCAGCTGACGGGTGTCGTTCCATTGTTCTTTATCCATCGCCGCGTTCTGGCGACTCTGTGCGCTATCGCCAGATTCAATAACCAGTTTGTTGGTTTCAGCAGAAGCGGAGGCGGTGTACACAATGGCACCCAGCGTCAGCATAGCCGTCAGGCAAAGGCGTTTGCTAAGTGTAATTTTCATCGGTGAGTTCCTTTAACGTGGTGAATACGATGACTCCTGAAAGCAGTCTACTACAACTCTGGCGACGGGCATACCCGCGAAAATCCCGTGGTCGAATCCGGTTGATTTTTGCGTATCATAGGGAAATTCGTATGTTGATGAAGATAAACGATGTTAAAAACTTCGCTGCTCTTTTTTGCTACCGCGCTGTGTGAAATTATCGGCTGCTATTTACCGTGGTTATGGTTGAAGCGGGGGGCGACGCCGCTGTTGCTGGTGCCGGCAGGGTTAGCGCTGGCCCTGTTTGTCTGGCTGCTCACGCTGCATCCCGCCGCCAGTGGCCGCGTTTATGCCGCATATGGCGGGGTGTATATCTTTACTGCTCTGCTATGGTTGCGGGTCGTTGAAGGCGAGAAGCTGACGATGTATGACTGGCTCGGTGCCGCCGTTGCACTTTGCGGGATGCTGATTATCGTCGCCGGTTGGGGACGCGCTTGACGCCTGGCCCGAAAGGGCCAGAACCCTTCTTTTTTACTTCGTCGTTCTCGATTTTTTGTCTCAGTCCATCCTCTGATTTTTGTGATCTTATCCAGTAAATCTCGATATTTATACTTGTATGGTAGTAGAGCAAGGCGTAAGTTCGCCTCACTAACCGATGAGATGTAAAGCTAAGGATTGAAAATGAAAATTGTGGGCGCTGAGGTTTTTGTAACCTGTCCTGGACGTAACTTTGTCACGCTGAAAATTACCACCGATAGCGGCTTAGTCGGCTATGGTGACGCAACGTTAAATGGCCGCGAGCTGTCCGTTGCTTCTTATCTGAAGGATCACTTGTGCCCACAGCTGGTGGGGCGTGATGCGCATCGTATCGAAGATATCTGGCAGTTCTTCTATAAAGGCGCTTACTGGCGTCGCGGCCCGGTAACCATGTCCGCTATCTCTGCTGTCGATATGGCGCTGTGGGACATTAAAGCTAAAGCCGCCAATATGCCGCTGTACCAGTTGCTGGGCGGTGCGTCCCGTGAGGGCGTGATGGTGTACTGCCACACCACCGGTCATACCATTGATGATGTACTGGAGGATTACGCGCGTCATAAGGAGATGGGCTTTAAAGCCATTCGTGTTCAGTGTGGCGTACCCGGCATGAAAACCACCTACGGGATGTCCAAAGGAAAAGGGCTGGCGTACGAACCGGCAACTAAAGGCCAGTGGCCGGATGAGCAACTGTGGTCTACCGAGAAGTATCTCGATTTTACACCGAAGCTGTTTGATGCGGTGCGTAATCAGTTTGGTTTTGACGAGCATCTGCTGCATGACATGCACCACCGTCTGACCCCGATTGAAGCCGCGCGCTTTGGTAAAAGCATCGAACAATACCGCTTGTTCTGGATGGAAGATCCAACGCCTGCGGAGAATCAGGAATGTTTCCGTCTCATTCGCCAGCATACCGTCACGCCAATTGCGGTCGGCGAAGTGTTCAACAGCATCTGGGATTGCAAACAGCTGATTGAAGAGCAGTTGATTGACTATATCCGCACCACCATTACTCACGCAGGCGGCATCACCGGCATGCGTCGTATTGCCGACTTTGCATCGCTGTATCAGGTACGTACTGGCTCTCACGGCCCGTCCGATCTTTCTCCAGTCTGCATGGCCGCTGCACTGCACTTTGACCTGTGGGTACCAAACTTCGGCGTTCAGGAATACATGGGCTACTCAGAGCAGATGCTGGAAGTCTTCCCGCATAACTGGACCTTCGATAATGGCTATATGCACCCAGGCGACAAACCGGGCTTAGGCATTGAGTTTGACGAAAAACTGGCCGCGAAATATCCGTACGACCCTGCCTATCTGCCGGTAGCTCGTCTGGAAGATGGCACGTTGTGGAACTGGTAATAAGGAACGAGAAATGAAAAGTATCGTGATTAAACAGCCTGAAGCGTTGGTTATTGAAGAACGGACATTACCAGAACCTGGCGTTGGTGAAGTCCGCGTTAAAGTGAAAATAGCCGGTATCTGCGGATCTGATAGCCATATCTATCGTGGTCATAATCCCTTTGCCCGTTATCCGCGCGTGATTGGACACGAATTTTTCGGCGTCATTGATGCTGTGGGTGAGGGCGTTGCTGATAAAAAGATCGGCCAGCGTGTATGTGTCGATCCGGTCATTAGCTGTGGCCATTGCTATCCGTGCTCGGTGGGTAAACCTAACGTGTGCACTTCGCTGGTGGTACTCGGCGTTCATCGTGATGGCGGTTTCAGTGAATATGCCGTCGTCCCGGCGAAAAATGCCTGGTCCGTTGCCGATAATATTGCCGATCATCACGCCGTTATGGTTGAGCCATTTACTATTGCAGCGAACGTCACCGGCCAGGTGAACCCGACAGACGCTGATGTGGCATTAATTTATGGCGCAGGCCCAATGGGGCTAACGACGTTACAGGCGTTAAAAGGTGTCTATCGCGTTAAGCAGGTTATCGTCGCTGACCGAATCAATGAACGACTGGCCATGGCCGAGCGCTGCGGTGCTGATTGGGTCATTAACAACGGTGATAAACCGCTGGCTGAATGGCTGGATGAAAAGGGCATTAAACCGACGTTGATTGTCGATGCCGCATGTCATCCGACAATTTTGCAAGAAGCCATCACCCTGGCTTCTCCGGCTGCCCGTATTGTCCTGATGGGCTTCTCCAGTGACCCATCGACTATTACTCAACAAGGTATCACAGGCAAGGAACTCTCCATTTATTCTTCGCGACTCAATGCGAATAAATTCCCGGTAGTCCTTGAGTGGTTAGAAAAAGGATTGATTGATCCTGACAAACTGATTACGCATTACTTTGACTATCACCATGTCGTTGATGCAATCGAATTGTTTGAAAAGGATCAAAAATCCTGCTGCAAGGTCTTACTCACGTTTAATTAATAATAACGAGATCATGCGATTAAGCCGTACGCATCTTACCCGGAGATGATTGCAATGACGCAATTAGCACATGAAAGAACGACATCTGATTTAGTGAGGGCCGCCGTATCCGGTTGGCTGGGGACTGCATTAGAGTTTATGGATTTTCAGCTCTATGGTAGGAATGTTGATGATTTATAAAGATATTATGCAGCGGTCATTTTGCTCTGGGGCATGGTTGGGGCAAAGTCGCTCAATTTTGAGCTTAACATTGCGATCTGGTCCATGTTGTTTTCCTCCATCCACTTCCCGTAGACCTGAAAAACCATCTGCGCATCTGCATGCCCCATCTGGTTGGCAATGAAGTTCGGGTTTGCTCCGGCCGAAAGAGACCAGCAAGCATATGTATGCCTGGACTGATATGATTTCCTGTGGCGAAGGCCTGTGAATCGCCACGGGTTTAACAGACACCTCAGAGTCATTTAAGATGACTTAAAGAG
>NZ_JAPKIC010000002.1:0-66051 GCF_036759945.1 Kluyvera sp. CHPC 1.251
AACCTGCGACCAATTGATTAAAAGTCAACTGCTCTACCAACTGAGCTAACGACCCACTTTTTTCGCCACTTTCAGGATGTTTGATATCCCTTGGCAACGGCGGCATATATTACTGAATTCAGAATTCAGCGCAACAAATATTTCGACAAAGATCACTTAACTGCTTATGTTTCATGCGGCAAGACCAGAAATAAAACAATTTCTGGTCTTACTTCGCGCATTACAGCCCACTAAGACGTTTTTGCGCCTGCTTTGCACCGTCAGTGCCTGGGTATTTGCTGACAACCTGCTGGTATACCGCTTTCGCTTTTGCAGTATCACCCTTGTCCTGCATGATGACCCCGACCTTAAACATGGCGTCTGCCGCCTTTGGCGACTTCGGATAGTTTTTCACCACCGACGCAAAATAGTACGCCGCATCATCTTTTTTACCCTTGTTGTAATTCAACTGGCCCAGCCAATAATTTGCGTTCGGCTGATAGGTTGAATCAGGGTATTTTTTGACGAAGTTCTGAAACGCAGCAATGGCATCATCCTGGCGAGCGTTATCCTTCACCAGGGCGATAGCCGCGTTGTAATCGGTATTGGCATCACCCGTCTGTACCGGCACACCAGAAGCTGCTGCAGGGGCATTACCGCCCGCAGATGCTGCTGGAGCCGCCGCTGCAGGCGCTGCACCGCTCTGGTCGCCCGTTGCTGGAGCCGCACTGCCGCCGCCGTTCAGGCTGTCAATCTGCAGCATAATCTGCTTTTGACGATCGACGACCTGATTCAGCTGGTACTGACTTTCCTGGATCTGTCCGCGGAGAGCGTCAATATCAGTCTGATTATCGGAGAGTTGCTGCTGGAGTTGGGTTAAAAGCTGACTGTGAGCGTTAGAAATACGCTCGAGTTGGGTGACACGGTCTTCGACCGAGCCTGAGCCGACACTACTGATTGGCGCCTGAGCAAAAGCGGCCCAAGGGGCCGCTATGCCAACCAGTAACGACAGACTCAACATGTGATGTCTGAAGTTACTGCTCATGCAATTCTCTTAGTAAACCAGTACGGCACGACGGTTTTTGGAGTAAGCCGCTTCGTCGTGACCCAGTACTGCAGGTTTTTCTTTACCGTAAGAAACGATGGAGATCTGGTCAGCAGAAACGCCTTTACCCTGCAGGTACATTTTAACAGCGTTTGCACGACGTTCACCCAGGGAGATGTTGTACTCAGGAGTACCACGTTCGTCCGCGTGACCTTCTACGGTGACTTTGTAAGATGGGTTGCTACGCAGGAAGTTAGCGTGAGCATCCAGCATCGCAGCGAAGTCAGAACGGATATCGTACTTGTCCAGATCGAAGTAAACGATGTTGTTCTGCTGCAGCTGCTGCATCTGAAGGCGAGCTTGCTCTTCAGAAGACATGTTGCCGCTACCGTTCGCATCCATACCAGTGCCGGCACCCAGCATGCCTTCGCCGCTCTGGTCATTGCTAGCGTTCTTGTTAGAAGAACATGCCGCGATTGCCATAACAGGCAGAGCGATCATCAGCCCTTTCAGCACTTTGTTCAGTTGCATTTCTATGATTCCTTTAGTAATCAATTAATTATTATTACAGATACGGCGACCAGGCAGGGAATTTGACCTGTCCATCAGTTGCCGGAAGACGCGCTTTGAAACGCCCATCTGTAGAAACCAGATTCAGCACGGATCCCATCCCCTGAGAAGAGCTGTAGATAACCATAGTGCCGTTAGGTGCCAGACTTGGCGTTTCGTCCAGGAACGTTGACGACAGTACTTGTACGCCACCCGCTACCAGATCCTGCTTAGCAATGTGCTGCTGGCCGTTAGCCGAGCTGACCATTACCATAAACTTGCCGTCGCTGCTGACATCAGCATCCTGGTTCTGTGAACCTTCCCAGGTAATACGCTGCGGAGCACCGCCGTTGACGTTAACTTTATACACCTGCGGACGACCGGCCTGGTCAGACGTGAAGGCCAGGTTCTGGCTGTCCGGGAACCAGGTTGGTTCGGTGTTGTTGCTGCGACCGTTGGTCACTTGACGAATCTGGCCAGAGCCCAGGTCCATCACGTACAGGTTCAGGCTACCGGTTTTCGACAGTGCGAATGCCAGTTTAGAGCCATCAGGCGAGAACGCTGGCGCACCGTTGTGCTGCGGGAACGAGGCAATCTGACGCACTGCGCCGTTAGCCAGGGTCTGCACCACCAGCGCTGAGCGACCGCTTTCGAAGGTCACGTAAGCCACTTTAGAACCGTCCGGAGACCATGCTGGAGACATCAGCGGCTGCGGAGAACGGTGAACCACGAACTGGTTGTAGCCGTCGTAGTCAGAAACGCGCAGCTCATACGGGAACTGGCCGCCGTTGGTCTGAACAACGTAAGCAATACGGGTACGGAACGCGCCTTTGATGCCCGTCAGCTTCTCGAACACTTCGTCACTGGCAGTGTGACCGGCATAACGCAGCCACTGCTTGTTAACTTTGTAGGTGTTCTGCGCCAGCACGGAACCAGGGGCACCCCCGGTATCCACCAGCTGATAAGAGACATTATAGCTGCCATCAGCGTTAGGGCTCACCTGCCCTACAACAACGGCATCAATGCCCAGCGCAGACCATGCGGCTGGCTGAACTTCCTGAGCGCTGCCCGGCTGCTGCGGCAGACGAGAACGATCTAATGGGTTGAATTTCCCGCTGTTACGCAGGTCGGCACCCACAATGCCGCCAATATCTTCAGGCGCAGCACCTGGCCCCGCCCACTGGAAAGGAACGACACCAATTGGGCGTGCCGAGTCCACCCCCTGGGTGATCTCGATACGTACTTCTGCGTGCAGCACGGCTGCCCACAGCATCAGAAAACCAAACGCTACTCGTAATGCCTGCTTCATCATTTCTCCCTTATCCAGGCGAAAAGCCCACGATAATTTAGCAGAATGTTAACAAACTAAAATACACAAAACTACCAAAACCCACCGGCGTCCGAAGATAGTTTTCCCCCGCCGGAGCGGGGAAAATTATGCTTACGGCTTGAAGTCCAGCGGTGCATTTTTAAACACTTCATATACTGCCTGGCTCGGCGGTTTTGGAATCTTCGCCTGACGGGCTGCAGCAAGTGCGGCCTGACAAAGTGCGGGATCGCCACCCTCAGACTGAATGTCCAGCAACAGGCCGTCTGAAGCGAGTTTTATGCGCAACGTACAGGTTTTTCCTGCATAGGACGATGCGTCGTAGAACTTGCTCTCAATGGCAGTTTTAATCTGCCCGGCGTAGTTGCTGATATCCGCGCCTGACGCGCCATTATTTTTAGTATTACCACTCCCCGCTGCAGAAGCATTGTTACCTTTCGCTCCGCCGCCGGTTTTCGGTGCATTCTTACCGGAGCTGAGGTCACCCAGCAGGTCGTCTACGCCGGAAGAAGCAGCTGCTTTCTCAGCGGCGGCTTTCTTCGCGGCTGCCGCTTTGTCAGCTGCAGCTTTTTTGTCCGCAGCCGCTTTTTCAGCAGCGGCAGCTTTCTTATCTGCAGCCGCTTTAGCAGCGGCGGCCTTATCGGCAGCGGCTTTTTCAGCGGCAGCAGCAGCCTTCTCGGCGGCAGCGGCGGCTTTTTCTTCCGCGGCTTTTTCAGCTGCAGCTTTCTTCGCTGCTTCGGCTGCCGCTTTCTTCTCGGCATCCGCAGCCGCTTTCGCGGCGGCAGCTTCGGCTACCTTTTTAGCGTCAGCTGCGGCTTTCGCCGCTTCCGCTTCTGCTTTTTTCTGTGCATCGGCAGCGGCTTTCTTCGCTGCTTCCGCCGCGACTTTAGCCTGGGCATCGGCTTTTGCTTTGGCATCAGCGGCGGCTTTCACTGCCGCATCAGCCGCGGCTTTCGCCTGGGCATCTGCCTTCGCTTTGGCATCTGCTGCGGCTTTTGCCGCCGCTTCCTCAGCCTGCTTCTGCTGCTGCTGTGCTTCTTTGGCCGCTTCCTGAGCCTGCAAACGCTCTTTTTCCAGCGCTTTTAAACGTTCCTGTTCGGCAGCCTGTTTTTCACGTAATTCTTCAGCCTGCTGCTGAGCCTGCTTTTCACGTTGCTCTTGCGCACGTTTCGAGCTGGATTGCTGCTGCTGTTGACGATTATAGTTCTCAACGACCGCGCCGGGATCGACCATAACGGCGTCGATGGACGAACCGCCGCCACCGCCCGCAGAAGCCTCTATATGCTCATCGAACGAGCTCCAGATCAGCGCCGCAAACAGAATGACGTGCAGCACTGCTGAAATAATTATCGCTCGTTTAAGCTTGTCGTTTTGTTCGGTTGCCTTTGACACTCTCGGTTCCCAAAAACTGTTCACCCGTTACTTAACAACGCGCGCAACAGGCCGGAAGCGGCCTGTCACCCTGCGCGTTTGCGCGGCATATCGCAGGTTAAATTGGCTGAGTCATTAACCCGACCGATTTCACCCCGGCGCTGTGTAACAGGTTAAGCGCTTTAATTATTTCATCGTAAGGCACGTCTTTCGCGCCCCCAATTAAGAAGACCGTTTTCGGATTCGCCTCTAAGCGGCGCTGCGCTTCTGCAACAACCTGTTCAGGCGGCAGCTGCGGCATCTTCTCCTGACCGACGTTCACGCTGTATTGTCCGACACCGGACACTTCAACGATAACCGGCGGTTCATCGTTACTGCTTACCGCCTGCGATTCGGTTGCATCAGGAAGATCCACTTCCACGCTCTGCGTAATGATCGGCGCTGTCGCCATAAAGATCAGCAGCAGCACCAACAACACATCCAGCAGCGGAACGATGTTAATTTCGGACTTCAGTTCGCGACGCCCGCGTCCACGTGCTCTGGCCATGGCTTACCCCTTGTTGCTCTCGCTGACGGTAAAAGCCTGACGGTGCAGAATGGCGGTGAACTCTTCCATAAAGTTGTCGTAGTTCAGTTCCAGTTTGTTCACGCGTTGGTTCAGGCGGTTGTACGCCATAACCGCTGGAATTGCCGCAAACAGACCGATAGCGGTGGCGATCAGCGCTTCCGCGATCCCTGGTGCAACCATCTGCAGCGTAGCCTGTTTCACCGCGCCCAGCGCGATAAAGGCATGCATGATCCCCCATACGGTACCAAACAGGCCGATATAAGGACTGATGGAACCCACGGTGCCGAGGAACGGAATGTGCGTTTCCAGCGTTTCCAGTTCGCGGTTCATGGAGATACGCATCGCACGCGAGGCCCCTTCCACAATCGCTTCCGGCGCATGGCTATTGGCACGATGCAAACGCGCGAACTCTTTAAAGCCGCTGTAGAAGATCTGCTCCGATCCCGCGAGGTTTTCGCGACGCCCCTGGCTCTCCTGATACAGGCGAGACAGCTCGATGCCGGACCAGAATTTATCTTCAAACGCTTCAGCTTCGCGGGTTGCCGCGTTGAGAATGCGCGTTCTCTGGATGATGATGGCCCAGGAGGCGATTGAAAAACCAATCAAAATCAACATGATAAGTTTAACCAGAAGGCTAGCCTTCAGGAACAAATCAAGGATGTTCATGTCAGTCACTGCTTAAACTCCGCGACAATAGACTTGGGAAGCGCACGAGGCTTCATGATGAGTGGATCAACACAGACAATCAGGACTTCTGCTTCGTTCAGCACCTTATTCTCAGCGTTGATTATTCGCTGCGTGAACACCATAGAGGTACCACGCATTGATGTAATTTCTGTCTGGACTTCGAGCATATCGTCGAGTCGGGCAGCCGCAAAATACTCCAGCGTCATTTTACGCACAACAAAGGCCACCCTCTCCGCCAGCAGAACCTGCTGACTGAAGTGATGGTGACGCAGCATCTCTGTGCGTGCTCTTTCATAGAAAGCGACATAGCTAGCGTGGTAAACCACACCACCGGCGTCGGTATCTTCGTAATAGACCCGAACCGGCCATCGAAACAGCGTTGTATTCACTTTACATCCCAGTAATGCAAAAAATTTTTGGGTTTTTGAACTTCGCTACTATACGCGCGGGAAAGATGGTTTGGAATGGGGGGAAGTAAACGGAGAGTAAATTTTTATGGGCTTGTGCAAGCCCATTATCATCAGGCGATAATTTTCAACGATAGAAGAAGAAAATCAAACCAGCCAGCAGCACCAGATCGGCGATAAGCGGACAAAAAATCCCTTGCCAGTGAACCGTACGCAGACGGAAGCCTACGCCGTGGATCACCCCCGCACACACTGACCACATCAACAGGAAACCGTGCCAGATTTCCAGTTCGCTGGTCTTCGCCGCAAAACGCGTCGGATCCCAGAAGATGCAGCCTGCCAGCAGCAGGGCCATAACAAGGGAAAGCGCCCGCAAGGGGCGCTTATCCATTATCGCATATAACATTGCGATAACATTTTTCATCAGTGCTTTTCTTCACCCGCTTTGGTTGCTTCGACGTGCTCTAACGCCAGCGCGGTGATAACGCCGAATGCACAAGCAAGAAGCGTTCCCAAAATCCATGCGAAATACCACATATTCAGCTCCTTACTTAGTACAGAGAGTGGGTGTTACGTTCGATGTCTTCTTTGGTGATGCGACCGAACATTTTCCAGTAACACCAGGTGGTGTAGGCCAGAATAATCGGTACGAAGACAGCGGCGACATAGGTCATCAGGTTCAGCGTCATCTGGCTAGATGTCGCATCCCACATGGTCAGGCTCGCGTTCATCATTGTGCTTGAAGGCATAATGAACGGGAACATGGCAATACCAGCGGTCAGAATGATGCACGCCAGCGTCAGTGAGGAGAACAGGAACGCCCACGCGCCTTTATCCGCCTTGGTGGTCAGGATAGTCAGCAGCGGCAGCACCACGCCCAGAGCAGGAATTGCCCACAGCGCTGGCATGTTGTTGAAGTTCACCATCCACGCACCGGCTTCACGCGCGACTTCTTTGGTCAGTGGGTTAGACGGGCCGGAGTGATCCAGAACCGATTTCACCACATAGCCATCGATGCCGTAGTAAACCCAGACACCTGCCAGTGCGAAGCACACCAGGGTCACCAGCGCCGTCACCATAGAGACGTTGCGGGTGCGCAGGTGCAGTTCGCCCACGGTACGCATCTGCAGGTAGGTCGCGCCCTGGGTCAGGATCATCGCGACGCTAACAATACCCGCCAGCAGACCAAACGGGTTCAGCAGCTGGAAGAAGTTACCGGTGTAGTACAGACGCATGTATTCATCGACGTGGAACGGTACGCCCTGCAGCAGGTTACCAAACGCGACGCCAATCACCAGCGGCGGCACGAAGCTACCGATGAAGATGCCCCAGTCCCACATGTTGCGCCAGCGGGTATCTTCAATCTTAGAACGGTAGTCAAAACCGACCGGACGGAAGAACAAGGACGCCAGCACCAGAATCATCGCCACGTAGAAGCCGGAGAAGGCAGCGGCATACACCATCGGCCACGCGGCGAACAGCGCGCCACCAGCGGTGATGAGCCACACCTGGTTACCGTCCCAGTGCGGAGCGATGGAGTTAATCATGATTCGACGCTCGGTGTCGTTACGACCGAGGAAGCGGGTGAGCATGCCCACCCCCATGTCGAAGCCATCAGCGACGGCAAAACCAATCAGCAGAATGCCAATCAGTAGCCACCAGATAAAACGCAATACTTCATAATCGATCATTTGACGACTCCTGTCTTAGCGTGCCGGCTGAGCGGTAGGCTGCTCATAGTGGTAACGACCGGTTTTCAGGCTGCTAGGTCCACGGCGAGCGAATTTGAACATCAGGTACAGCTCCGCCACGAGGAACAGGGTGTACAGGCCGCAAATCAGCACCATCGAGAAGATCAGGTCGCCAGCGGTCAGACTGGAGTTAGCCACTGCCGTCGGCAGCACCTCACCAATTGCCCACGGTTGACGGCCATATTCCGCCACAAACCAACCGGATTCGATAGCAATCCACGGCAGCGGAATCGCGTACAGCGCGGTGCGCAGCAGCCATTTTTTCTCGCCAATCTTGTTACGAATGACCGTCCAGAAGGAGGTCGCAATAATCAGCAGCATCAGGATGCCGCAGCCCACCATGATACGGAACGCAAAGTACAGCGGCGCAACGCGTGGGATAGAATCTTTGGTTGCCATCTGGATCTGTGCTTCGGTCGCATCAGACACGTTTGGCGTATAGCGCTTCAGCAGCAGGCCGTAACCCAGGTCTTTCTTCACGTGGTTGAACTCATCGCGAATGGCCTGGTCGGTAGAACCGCTACGCAGCTGCTCAAGCAGTGCATACGCCTTCATACCGTTACGGATACGCTCTTCGTGTTGCACCATCAGATCTTTCAGACCGGTAACCTGCTTATCAACAGAACGGGTCGCGATGATACCCAGCGCGTAAGGGATTTGAATGGCGAAGTGGTTTTCCTGCGCATCCTGGTCAGGAATACCAAACAGGGTAAAGGCGGCCGGTGCGGGCTGCGTTTCCCACTCGGCTTCAATAGCAGCCAGTTTGGTTTTCTGTACGTCACCCATTTCGTAACCGGACTCATCACCCAGAACGATAACGGAGAGGATAGCCGCCATGCCGAAGCTGGCTGCAATCGCGAAGGAACGCTTAGCGAAGGCGAAGTCACGGCCGCGCAGCATGTAGTAGGAGCTGATGCCGAGAACGAACATCGCGCCGCAGACGTAGCCAGATGCCACGGTATGGACGAATTTCACCTGTGCGACGGGGTTCAGGACCAGCTCGGAGAAGCTGACCATTTCCATACGCATGGTTTCGAAGTTGAAATCAGAGGCAATCGGGTTCTGCATCCAGCCGTTCGCCACGAGGATCCACAGTGCAGATAGGTTGGAGCCCAGGGCTACCAGCCAGGTCACCGCCATGTGCTGGACTTTACCCAGACGATCCCAACCGAAGAAGAACAGACCTACAAAGGTAGATTCGAGGAAGAAGGCCATCAGACCTTCGATGGCCAGCGGCGCACCGAAGATATCGCCCACGTAGTGGGAATAGTACGACCAGTTAGTCCCGAACTGGAACTCCATGGTCAGACCGGTAGCCACACCCAGCGCAAAGTTGATACCAAACAACTTGCCCCAGAACTTGGTCATATCTTTATAAATCTGTTTGCCGGAAAGGACGTAGACCGTTTCCATGATTGCCAGCAGGAACGCCATACCGAGCGTTAGCGGAACAAACAGGAAGTGGTACATCGCGGTCAAGGCAAACTGTAAGCGCGACAGTTCGACTATATCTAACATCATGACTCCTTGCTCATCGCATGAAGACTCCGAGAATGAACCCGTAGACCGGGATTCAAACACATGCCCCAATACAAATTGATTTGTCCCCTTCCCTACAGCCGCCCCTTGGTGAGCACCGGAAACAGCAATAAGCGAAAGTTACAAACGTGTTAATAAAAAACTCAATTGATCCCTAAAATATATTACGCTGTAAAACCCTTACAATAAACAGGTTTTTATTGGAGAAGTTTTACGTTTTTCGACGGTGATCAATTTATAGCGAATCAAGCAATATCCAGCCAGTTTGATCCACGACAATTTAGCCGTTTTAGCCGCTGATAGCCAGTGATTACATATTGATTTAAATCAACTTAACGTGAGATTGTTAATTATGTTTTTAATTGAATATTATGATGAATGAAATGTTAACAATGTGTTTTTAATTTGACTTTGATGGTTATCAAATGAAGTTAAATTGGAATGAGAGGTAATTGAATTTAACCTTGCCAGGTGCGAATAAGCACAATTCCCCCGTATAGTTTAAAGTAGACCGTCCCTCATTTTTTTCCACACCGCACATTGCATTATGGTGTAAATAACATTTCATTTACTTTAAATATTAATAAATTAACATTTACGGATATCGGCGCAGTTTCCACCCGACTGACAAACGATTGTGTTTCGCTATTGTTTGCGCAAAAAACAGGCGCCCGCAGCTGACGCAGATAAAATTAACCCGCGTGTACAACGGCGCAACAATCTTAGAGGAGGGAAAAAGCAAAAAAAAGGCCACCCAGGGGCGGCCAACCATGTCGAAACAAGACATATAAGGCTCCCTCTTTCCCTGTATGCAGCGGGAATTCAGTGAGGGAGCAGAGAGGATTACTTAATGACGGACTTCAGCGCTTCACCGATGTCAGCCAGGCTGCGAACGGTCTTCACGCCAGCGGCTTCCAGGGCAGCAAATTTCTCATCAGCGGTACCTTTACCACCGGCAATGATGGCGCCTGCGTGGCCCATACGCTTGCCTTTCGGCGCGGTAACACCTGCGATGTAGCCAACAACCGGCTTGGTCACGTGTTCTTTGATATAAGCCGCCGCTTCTTCTTCCGCGCTACCACCGATTTCACCGATCATCACGATCGCTTCAGTCTGTGGGTCTTCCTGGAACAGCTTCAGGATGTCGATGAAGTTAGAGCCTGGGATAGGGTCACCGCCGATGCCCACACAGGTGGACTGGCCAAAACCGTAGTCAGTGGTCTGCTTAACCGCTTCATAAGTCAGGGTGCCGGAACGGGAGACGATACCCACTTTACCTGGCTTATGAATGTGACCCGGCATGATGCCGATTTTGCATTCGCCTGGGGTGATAACGCCTGGGCAGTTCGGGCCAATCATGCGCACGCCGGCTTCATCCAGCTTCACCTTCACGGTCAGCATATCCAGCGTAGGGATACCTTCGGTGATGGTGATAATCAGTTTGATGCCTGCATCGATAGCTTCCAGGATGGAGTCTTTGCAGAACGGTGCTGGAACATAGATAACGGTGGCGGTTGCGCCCGTCGCTTCTACCGCTTCACGCACGGTGTTGAACACTGGCAGACCCAGGTGAGTGGTGCCGCCTTTGCCTGGGGTTACGCCGCCAACCATCTGCGTACCGTAAGCAATCGCTTGTTCAGAGTGGAAAGAACCCTGGCTACCGGTAAAGCCCTGGCAGATAACCTTGGTGTTTTTATCGATTAAAATGGACATTATTTCCCCTCCACTGCGGCAACAACCTGCTGTGCTGCGTCCGTCAGACTTTTCGCTGCAATAATATTCAGGCCGCTGTCAGCCAGTTTCTTCGCGCCGAGTTCGGCGTTGTTGCCTTCCAGACGAACAACAACCGGGACGTTAACGCCCACTTCTGCTACCGCGCCGATGATACCGTCAGCGATCAGGTCGCAACGTACGATACCGCCGAAGATGTTAACCAGAACGGCTTTAACATTGTCATCAGAGAGGATGATTTTGAACGCTTCGGTCACGCGCTCTTTGGTTGCGCCGCCGCCAACGTCCAGGAAGTTCGCTGGTTCGCCGCCGTGCAGTTTAACGATGTCCATGGTGCCCATTGCCAGGCCCGCACCGTTAACCATGCAACCGATGTTGCCATCAAGCGCAACGTAGTTCAGTTCCCACTGTGCAGCCTGCGCTTCACGCGGGTCTTCCTGAGACTGGTCGCGCATTTCGCGCAGGTCAGCCTGGCGGAACAGTGCGTTGCCGTCAGCGCCCAGTTTGCCGTCGAGGCAGATCAGGTCACCCTGCTTGGTCACAACCAGCGGGTTAATTTCGATAAGCGCCAGGTCGCGCTCCAGGAAAATGGTAGCCAGACCCATGAAGATCTTGGTGAACTGCTGAACCTGTTTACCTTCCAGACCCAGTTTGAACGCCAGTTCACGACCCTGGTAAGGCATTGGGCCTGCCAGCGGATCCAGCGCAACTTTGTGGATCAGGTGCGGGGTTTCTTCCGCTACTTTTTCAATTTCTACGCCGCCTTCGGTAGAGGCCATGAAGACCACGCGGCGGGAGCTACGGTCAACAACCGCGCCCAGGTACAGTTCTTTACCGATGTCGGTCGCGGCTTCAACCAGAATCTGGTTAACCGGCTGGCCGTGTGCATCCGTCTGGTAGGTTACCAGGCGTTTGCCCAGCCAATGCTCTGCAAAAGCGCGAATGTCTTCTTTAGAGTTTACGACCTTCACACCGCCCGCTTTACCGCGGCCACCAGCGTGAACCTGACATTTCACTACCCACGGGCCAGCGCCGATTTTTGAAGCGGCTTCTTCTGCTTCACGCGGAGTAGTACAGGCATAACCCACCGGAGCCGGTAAGCCATAGCGGGCAAAGAGTTGTTTTGCCTGATATTCATGTAAGTTCATGTGTTCTATCCATCCTATAAAATGTTGTTGAGTTGTTGTCTGGATTTTTTCGTTCAGATAGCCCGAGCGAAACAACGCTCGGGCTGCTCTTTACTACACGTCCAGCAGAAGACGGGTTGGATCTTCTAACAGCTCTTTAATTGCCACCAGGAAGCCTACAGACTCGCGCCCATCGATCAGACGGTGGTCATAGGACAGTGCCAGGTACATCATCGGCAGAATTTCCACTTTGCCATCAACCGCCATAGGACGGTCTTTAATGGCGTGCATACCCAGAATCGCGCTCTGAGGCGGGTTGATAATCGGGGTAGACATCAGGGAACCGAAGACGCCGCCGTTGGTAATCGTGAAGTTACCACCGGTCAGATCTTCGACAGTCAGTTTGCCGTCGCGGCCTTTCAGCGCCAGCTCTTTAATGTTCTTCTCAATGTCAGCCATGCCGAGTGCATCAACGTCACGCAGTACCGGGGTCACCAGGCCACGCGGCGTAGAAACCGCCATGCTCACATCGAAGTAGTTGTGGTAAACCACGTCTTCACCATCGATAGACGCGTTCACTTCTGGGTAGCGTTTCAGCGCTTCAACTACGGCCTTCACGTAGAAGGACATGAAGCCCAGACGAATACCGTGACGTTTTTCAAACGCGTCACCGTACTGCTTACGCAGGTCCATGATTGGTTTCATGTTGACTTCGTTGAAGGTCGTCAGCATCGCGGTAGAGTTTTTCGCTTCCAGCAGACGCTCGGCTACGCGCTTACGCAGACGGGTCATAGGAACACGTTTCTCGGAGCGACCAGCCAGCGGTGCAACCGGCGCTGCGGCAGCCGCAGCCGGTGCAGCAGCAGCTTTCGCTGGTGCTTTTGCCAGATGTTTTTCAACGTCTTCACGGGTCAGACGACCGCCCACACCGGTGCCTTTAATCGCGCTGGCATCGAGGTTGTGCTCAGCCAGCAGGCGACGGATCGCCGGGCTCAGCGCATCGTTGTTCTGCTCTTCCAGTGAAGCCTGTTGGCGCTGAGCCGGGGTAGACTCTTTGCTTTCAGATTTCGCGCTGGTTTCTTTACCACCGCTGTTGCCTTCACGCAGGCGACCCAGGATTTGACGGGAGGTGACGGTAGTACCTTCATCTTCCAGAACGGCATCCAGAATGCCATCCGCCGACGCCGGTACTTCCAGTACCACTTTGTCAGTTTCGATTTCTACCAGCACTTCATCACGAACTACCGCATCGCCAGGTTTTTTATGCCAGGTGGCTACGGTCGCATCTGCTACGGATTCAGGCAGGTCAGGGACCAGAATATCTACGCTACTCATTTTGTATCCTTAATTAATCGACGTTCAGCGCGTCATTGACCAGATCTTGTTGCTGCTTCTGGTGAACGGACATATACCCTACCGCCGGCGAGGCGGAGGCTGGGCGACCTGCGTAACGCAGACCAGCCCCAAATGGAATCACATCACGGAAATGATGCTGGCTGCAGTACCATGCGCCCTGGTTGAGCGGCTCTTCCTGGCACCAGACAAAATCATGCACGTGAGCATAAGCTTTCAGCACTTCTTGTACCGCCTGGTGCGGGAACGGATACAGCTGTTCGATACGCACGATAGCGACATCTTTCTGGTCGTTCTTGCGACGCTGTTCCAGCAGGTCGTAGTAAACCTTACCAGAACACAGCACTACGCGTTTCACGCCTTGCGGATCCAGTTCGTCAATCTCGCCGATGGCAGGCATAAAGGTGCCGTTCGCCAGTTCGTCCAGCGTAGAGACCGCCAGCGGGTGACGCAGCAGAGACTTCGGCGACATGACCACCAGCGGACGGCGCATCCCGCGCAGCGCCTGACGACGCAGCATGTGATAAACCTGTGCCGGGGTGGACGGTACGCAAACCTGCATGTTCTGCTGTGCGCAAAGCTGGAGATAACGTTCCAGACGCGCGGAGGAGTGCTCCGGACCCTGACCTTCATAACCGTGTGGCAGCAGCATAACCAGACCGCACATACGGCCCCATTTCTGCTCGCCGGAGGAGATGAACTGGTCGATAACGACCTGAGCACCGTTGGCGAAGTCGCCGAACTGCGCTTCCCAGATGGTCAGCGTGCGCGGCTCAGCCGTCGCGTAACCGTATTCGAATGCCAGGACCGCTTCTTCAGACAGTACTGAGTCCCACACCTTAAATACGCCCTGCCCGTTATGCACGTGCTGCAGCGGGGTGTAGGTGGAACCGTTAGACTGGTTATGGATAACCGCGTGACGGTGGAAGAAGGTGCCGCGACCGGCATCTTCACCGGACAGACGGACTGGAATGCCTTCATCGACCAGCGTGGCGTACGCCAGGTTTTCCGCGCCGCCCCAATCGAACAGCTTCTCGCCCGCCGCCATCGCCTGACGGTCACCGTAGATTTTCGCTACACGAGATTGCATTTCGATGGCATCTGGTACGGTACTGATACGGTTAGCCAGCTCCTGCAGGCGCTTCATCTCAACCTTGTTCGGGTAGCTTTCGTCCCACTCGTGGTTAAGGTATGGCGACCAGGTAAAGGAGTGCAGATTCATTGGACGCCACTCTTTCACCACGCATTCGCCCGCGTCCAGCGCGTCGCGATACAAGTTAACCATCTCGGTGGCATCTTCCAGCGTCGCGACGTTGTCCGCTTCCAGCTTGTCAGCATAGATTTTACGCGGGGTCGGATGCTTTTTGATTTTCTGGTACATCAGCGGCTGGGTTGCACTTGGCTCGTCGGCTTCGTTGTGGCCGTGACGGCGGTAGCACACCAGGTCGATGAACACATCGCGTTTAAAGGTGTTACGGAAGTCCAGCGCCAGACGGGTAACGAAAGCCACAGCTTCCGGGTCATCCGCATTCACGTGGAAGATTGGCGCCATCACCATCTTACCGATATCGGTACAGTATGGCGTTGAACGCGCATCCAGCGGGTTAGACGTGGTGAAGCCCACCTGGTTGTTAATCACGATGCGAACGGTACCGCCCACTTCGTAACCACGTGCTTTGGACATGTTCAGGGTTTCCTGAACCACACCCTGACCGGTTACCGCGGCGTCGCCGTGGATGGTAATCGGCAGCACTTTATTGCTGCTTGGCTCGTCCAGACGGTCCAGACGCGCACGAACGGAACCGATAACCACTGGGCTTACGATTTCGAGGTGTGACGGGTTAAACGCCAGCGCCAGGTGTACCAGGCCGCCTTCGGTTTCGATGTCGGAGGAGAAGCCCATGTGGTACTTCACGTCACCGGTGCCGAGGTGTTCTTTATGCTTGCCGGAGAACTCGTCGAACAGCTCCTGGGACTGTTTACCCAGTACGTTGATCAGTACGTTCAGACGACCGCGGTGCGCCATACCCAGCACCACTTCACGGGTACCGCTCTTGCCCGCATGGCGGATCATCTCTTTGAGCATCGGTACCAACGCATCGCCGCCTTCCAGCGAGAAGCGTTTTGCGCCTGGGAATTTCGCGCCCAGGTAGCGTTCCAGACCTTCTGCCGCAGTCAGTTCGCTCAGGAAGCGTTTTTTCTCTTCTGCAGTAAAGGTGGCATGCCCCGCTTCAAAACGCTGTTGGATCCAACGCTTCTCTTCGGTGTTCGTGATATGCATGTATTCCGCGCCGATGTGGCCGCAGTAGGTCTGTTTGAGAGCATCAATCAGATCGCCGAGCTTCATCGTGTCTTTGCCGATGGCGAAAGAACCTACGTTAAAGCTCTCCTGGAAGTCGGCCTCAGTCAGATCGTGGAAAGCGGGATCTAAATCAGCCACTTTATCCTGCTGCCACAGTCCCAGCGGATCGAGGATCGCGTTCTGGTGACCACGGAAGCGATAAGCGTTGATAAGCTGCAGGACTTTAACCTGCTTCGCATTCGTGTCAGGGTCGGAAATCGAAGAAGAGTAACGTGAGGCATCCTTCGCCAGACGACGGAAATAATCACGTGTTTTGGAATGAAATTGATCCGGTTTGACTCCGGTACCAGGTAACTGCTGGAACATTGAACGCCAGTGAGCGTCGACAGAGTCAGGATCGGTTAAGAAGTCTTCATAGAGCTGTTCTATCCAACTCTGGTTCGCGCCAGAGAGGTAAGAAGAGTCCAGCCAGGCTTTCATTGCGCCGTTCTGCATCGTGATCCCTTAAGCATCTTATGCTTATTTCGCCGTGGATAACTACGACGTACGCCGATATAGCACACGTCCCAGGGTTCACTTGCGAGCTCTTGTATTTGCACTGGCCCGCGAAGGAACCTTTAGAAACTGTCTTAAGCGCTTTGCGCTCACCCTTTCTCATGAGAGAAAGCAGATTTGGCAGTTTTTAAAGGTTTCCTGCATTTTATCCCCTCTCCCTTTGGGAGAGGGTTAGGGTGAGGGGAACCGCGCTCCCCTCTGACTACTTACGCACTACGTTGCAGCAGCATCGACTTAATATGGCCGATGGCGCGCGTCGGGTTCAGCCCTTTAGGACATACACTGACGCAGTTCATGATGCTATGGCAGCGGAATACGCTGAAAGCGTCACTTAACCCTTCCAGGCGGCTGTCGGTTTCGGTATCGCGGCTATCAATTAAGAAGCGATACGCTGCCAGCAGGCCAGCCGGGCCGATAAACTTGTCCGGGTTCCACCAGAACGACGGGCAAGAGGTCGAACAGCATGCGCAGAGAATACACTCGTACAGACCATCGAGCTTCTCACGCTGCTCTGGCATCTGCAGATGCTCGCGAGCCGGAGGATTTTGCCCATTATTCAACAAGTAAGGCTTAATCTTCTCATACTGTGCGTAGAATTGCCCCATGTCTACCACCAAATCGCGGATAACCGGCAGACCAGGCAGTGGACGGATAACAATTTTCTTGCCCGGCTGATTCAGCGCGGAGATCGGCGTGATACACGCCAGACCATTTTTCCCATTCATGTTCAGGCCGTCAGAGCCACACACCCCTTCACGGCAGGAGCGGCGGAAAGACAGGCTTGGATCTTTTTCTTTCAGCTGCATCAATGCATCCAGCAGCATCATGTCGCGACCTTCTTCCGCTTCCAGGGTGTAATCCTGCATGCGCGGAGCATCGTCAACGTCCGGGTTATAACGATAAACTGAAAACTCGAGTTTCATAATCCTGTCTCCGCATTAATAAGTACGAATCTTCGGCGGGAATGCCGGACGCAGTTTCGGTTCCATATTGACGCTACGACGCGTCATGGATTCCGACTCTGGCAGATACAGGGAATGGCACAGCCAGTTTTCATCATCACGATCCGGGAAGTCAAAGCGGCTATGCGCGCCACGGCTTTCGGTACGGAAGTTTGCTGACACCGCAGTGGCGTAAGCCGTTTCCATCAGGTTATCCAGCTCCAGACACTCAACGCGCTGGGTGTTGAATTCGCTTGAGGTGTCATCCAGACGGGCATTTTTCAGACGCTCGCGAATCGCTTTCAGCTGCTCAAGACCTTTAGCCATCGCGTCACCTTCACGGAATACCGAGAAGTTATGCTGCATACATTCCTGCAGCGCTTTGCGAATTTCGACCGGGTCTTCACCGTCACGGTTACCGTTCCAGCGATTCAGACGTTCCAGAGAAGCGTCAATCTCTTCTTCGGTAGCGTCGCGGAGTTCGCCCTGCTCAGCGATGGATTCCTGCAGATGCAGGCCAACCGCACGACCGAAGACCACCAGGTCAAGCAGCGAGTTGCCGCCCAGACGGTTCGCACCGTGAACGGATACGCAGGCAATTTCGCCTACCGCGAACAGACCAGGAATGACCACATCTTCGCCCTGCTCATTCACGGTCAGTGCCTGGCCGCTCACTTTGGTCGGAATACCGCCCATCATGTAGTGGCAAGTTGGGATAACCGGGATTGGCTCTTTAACCGGGTCAACGTGTGCGAAGGTACGAGACAGTTCCAGGATGCCCGGCAGACGGGATTCCAGTACTTCTTTACCCAGGTGATCCAGCTTCAGCTTGGCGTGTGGACCCCATGGGCCGTCACAGCCGCGACCTTCACGGATTTCGATCATGATGGAACGCGCCACCACATCACGACCCGCCAGGTCTTTCGCGTTTGGCGCATAACGCTCCATGAAGCGCTCACCGTGTTTATTCAGCAGGTAACCACCTTCACCACGGCAGCCTTCTGTCACCAGAACGCCCGCGCCGGCGATACCGGTTGGGTGGAACTGCCACATTTCCATATCCTGCACCGGAACACCGGCACGGATAGCCATACCAACACCGTCACCGGTATTGATGTGGGCGTTAGTGGTGGACTGATAGATACGCCCTGCCCCGCCGGTTGCCAGCACGGTTGCACGTGCTTTGAAGTAAACCACTTCACCCGTTTCGATACACAGCGCGGTACAACCCACCACGGCGCCATCGGCATTTTTCACCAGGTCCAGTGCATACCACTCGGAGAAAATAGTGGTGTGGTTTTTCAAATTCTGTTGATAAAGCGTGTGCAGCAGGGCGTGACCGGTACGGTCAGCTGCCGCTGCGGTACGTGCCGCCTGCTCGCCGCCGAAGTTTTTCGACTGGCCGCCAAACGGACGTTGATAGATGGTCCCATTCTCCAGACGGGAGAACGGCAGACCCATATGATCCAGCTCCAGAATCGCTTCCGGGCCGGTCTTACACATGTATTCAATGGCGTCCTGGTCACCGATGTAGTCCGACCCTTTTACGGTGTCGTACATATGCCATTCCCAGTTATCTTCATGGGTATTACCGAGCGCAACGGTGATACCACCCTGCGCAGATACGGTATGGGAACGGGTCGGGAACACTTTAGACAGCAGCGCACAGGTCTGGCCGCTTTGGGAAATTTGCAGCGCCGCGCGCATACCTGCGCCACCGGCACCAATCACAACAGCATCAAATTCTCTGACTGGCAGTTTCATCACACACCCCACACCGCAACAAATCCATAGATAACGTAAACCAACAGGGCCACAACAATAACCAGTTGCAGCGTCAGGCGCAGAGCCAGTGGTTTAACGTAGTCGGTCAACACCTGCCACATGCCGATCCAGGCATGAATCAAGATTGAGAACAGAGCCAGCAGGGTGAACACTTTGGTGAACGCAGAGGCAAAGAAACCGCTCCAGATTTCCCAGGTCACTTCACCGTGCGTCGCAAAAAAGCCCACCATGTAGATGATGTACAGAGTCAGGACAATAGCGGTGGCGCGGACGAGGATGAAGTCATGTACGCCGTTGCGTCCTAATGCTGAGGCGTTGCTTACCATACGAGGACTCCTGCAAGAATTGAAAGCACGACAGTAATAACAAAAGAGATTTTCGCAGAGCGCTGACCGGCTTCGAGGGTTTCTTCGATATAACCGAAATCCATTAACACGTGACGAATGCCCACAACCGCGTGGTACGCCAGCGCAGTGAGGATGCCCCACATAATGAATTTAACGAAGAAGCTGCTCATGATGGAGGAAGCGGTCTGGAAGCCTTCCGGGGAGGAGAGACTGGTGCCCAGCAACCATAGCAGAATACCGACCGCCACAAACGTAATCACACCGGATACGCGATGGAGAATGGACGCTATCGCTGTTATAGGGAACCGGATTGTTGTCAAATCCAGATTGACAGGTCTTTGTTTTTTCACATTTCTTATCATGAATAACGCCCACATGCTGTTCTTATTATTTCCTTCCTCCGGTCCGCAGGCGGGTCAAGCAGCGTCCTTTCTATAACTTCGCGTCATGGTTAAATCTGCTCACAGATGCTAAATCGACACGTTAAAACGCTGGGTGGCTCGGGATTGCAGGGTATTCCGGAGACCTGGCGGCAGTATAGGCCGTTCACAAAATCATTACAATTAACCTACATATAGTTTGTCCGGTTTTATGCAGAACAGTGATCATGCTCACGATTAAAACAATTTTTTAAAAATTAATCACGTGATTTGACAAATATTAAACATTATTGTTACAACCATCACCTGTAAAAGCATATAATGCTCAAAAGTTATGGGGTCACTCTTTCACCTGATAATAAGTTATGTAACAGTGTGACGGTATTGACCGAACTTATCAGGACAGTTATTAGTGTTGTACAGGTTTGAATCATCGGATTGCTAAGACCCTGATTTGCTGTTGTTTCACTGTAGATTAGACGTGCACCGTCAAGCGCCCTTGCTCTGTACCCTCGCGTTATCTTTACAGCAGAGCCGTGAGCCAAATAACAAACTGGCAACGTCGAACTATGTTTTGAATTGCAAATCCGGCATCCAGCAGTCTTAAGCAAAAAGGCGCTAAGGAGACCGTAAATGGCTGATACGAAGGCAAAAATCACTCTATCGGGTGATACTGCTATTGAACTGGATGTGCTAAAAGGCACGCTCGGTCAGGATGTTCTTGATATCCGTAGTCTGGGTTCGAAAGGCATTTTTACCTTTGACCCTGGTTTTACCTCTACCGCATCTTGCGAGTCTAAGATTACTTTTATTGATGGCGACGAAGGGATCTTGCTGCACCGCGGCTTCCCTATCGATCAGTTAGCCACAGAATCTAACTATCTCGAAGTGTGCTACATCCTGCTGTACGGTGAAAAACCGTCTCAGGCTGAGTTTGACGAGTTCACCACTACCGTGACTCGCCACACCATGATCCACGAGCAGATCACCCGTTTATTCCATGCGTTCCGTCGCGACTCTCACCCAATGGCGGTGATGTGCGGAATTACCGGCGCACTGGCAGCGTTCTATCACGACTCTCTGGATGTGAATAATCCACGTCACCGCGAGATTGCCGCATTCCGCCTGCTGTCGAAAATGCCGACCATGGCCGCGATGTGCTACAAATATTCCATCGGCCAGCCGTTCGTCTATCCACGTAACGACCTCTCCTACGCCGGTAACTTCCTGCGTATGATGTTTGCGACCCCTTGCGAAGATTACGAAGTGAACCCGGTTCTGGAACGCGCAATGGATCGTATTCTGATCCTGCACGCTGACCACGAGCAGAACGCGTCCACCTCTACCGTCCGTACCGCAGGTTCTTCTGGTGCGAACCCGTTCGCCTGTATCGCTGCCGGTATCGCTTCACTGTGGGGGCCAGCACACGGCGGCGCCAACGAAGCAGCACTGAAGATGCTGGAAGAGATCAGCTCCGTTGAGCACATCCCTGAGTTCGTGCGTCGTGCGAAAGATAAGAACGACTCTTTCCGCCTGATGGGCTTCGGCCACCGCGTGTACAAAAACTACGACCCGCGTGCCACCGTGATGCGTGAAACCTGTCACGAAGTGCTGAAAGAGCTGGGTACCAAAGATGACCTGCTGGAAGTGGCAATGGAGCTTGAGCACATTGCGCTGAACGACCCGTACTTCATCGAGAAGAAACTGTACCCGAACGTCGATTTCTATTCCGGCATCATCCTGAAAGCGATGGGTATTCCATCGTCCATGTTTACCGTTATCTTCGCGATGGCGCGTACTATTGGCTGGATTGCTCACTGGAACGAAATGCACACCGACGGCATGAAGATTGCGCGTCCTCGTCAGCTGTACACCGGCTACGAGCAGCGTGATTTCAAATCAGACCTCAAGAAATAATCGAGAGTTTTAGAGTCAAAAAGCGCCTGCGGGCGCTTTTTTTATGGCTGTGGTGTGGTGATTTTCCCGGGGTCGCTGCGCTCGACCGGGCTACAGTCGAGCATATTGGTCGTTTTCACAACCTAACGCTGACACCCCGGGCACCAATAAAACGGTCTTGAGGAGAGCATCGTCTTCTCAATCACCCCGCCGCAGCGCTCGCACGTCTCGCCATCGCGATGAAACACCTTGAAGCGAAACAGCGCGCCGTGGTGCTTGTTATCATCCACCTGGCCTCGGGTGTTGTAGGAGAGTCGAGGAATATCGAGCAGCGCATGCGACAGCGCCTCGAGCTGCTGTTCACTGAGCTGAGACGCTTTATGGTTGCCGGTTAAGCCAACCTGCCAAAGGATCTCAACCCGCAGATAGTTCCCCAGCCCCGCAAGAAACGCCTGATCCAACAACAGGCCGGAGAACTGGCGGTTGCGGAATTTTGCCGATAGCAGCCGCGCTTTTACCGCCTCCGGCGTTAAGGTCATATCAAGCACATCAGGCCCGACGCGCAGTAAAAACGGGTGCGTTTTCACCTGCTCTGGCGTCAACATCTCAATATCGGAAGCGCTGTAGAGCAGAATCGCTTTATCCGCCGTTTGTAATTTAACCCGCAGCACCCGCGTGGTGTCAGGCATCTCCCCGGCGTTAACCACTCGCCACACGCCGTAGAGCTGATTGTGGCTGTAGAGAGTCAGGCCAGCGGAGAAATGGGTCAGCAGGGCTTTACCGCGAGTTTCAACGTGGGTGACATGCTGGCCGATCAGGGTGGGTGCATAAGCGGATAATTCGGGGTATGCAAACCAGACCTCAGTCAACGGTTTGCCCTGAATAGCCTTTTCCAGGCTGTCCGCCGCCCGGCGGATCTCTGGACCTTCAGGCATAGTGATTGCTCCCTTTCGATCGTCAAGGCAACAATATTATCAATAATACGTTTGGCTCGCACACGGCACGTCGAATAAAAAGAACGGGTGCATGAGGATAGCAACAACACCGCAAAGTGGCGGGGATGACTCCCCGCCGGCACTCTTACCTAACAGATTCGTAAGCTGTGAAGACAGCGAGCTCCGCGTGGCCGGTTCGGAGCCGTACCTCGCAGAGATCTTCCCTTGTGACCAGCACCGCCAGAATGGCGGTGATACAGATAACAATCAGGGCGATAACCATCGCCTTTTGCTGCTTCATAGCCTGCTACTCCTTGACCCGAAGGTCGGTAAGAGACTATCTTTATGACGCTGCTTCATAGTAAATGGCCTCAGATTAATGTTTAACGTCCTGCAAGACGTTGAAGGTTATCTGGGGCTTTTCTCTATCTGCCTTTCGGCTAATGCCTGAGACAAATAGCCTCAAGCACCCGCCGAAAGTGTACTGCAATTCCCGTCGGTTTCAGCCTTGATGAATTCCGAATTACCGGCTGACTCGTCGACACTCGCTCAACAACATCACGCCCTTACCTGAATCCCCTGCGCGGCAAATTCGCGCCGCAGTCGGCGAGCGAACGCCAGGGCATGCGCACCGTCACCGTGCAGGCAAACCGTTTCCGCCGTGACGTTGGCCCACTGACCGTCTACGGTTTTCACACGCCCGCGCAGCACCATCTCCAGCGTTTGTGCCAGCGCCTGCTCTTCATCACTAATCAGTGCGCCCGGCTGGTTGCGCGGTACCAGAGCACCGTCAGGCTGATAGCCCCGATCGGCAAAGACTTCCTGGCGGGTGGCGAGTCCGTAGCGCGCTCCGGCGCGAATCAGTTCGCTTCCCGCCAGACCGACCAGCACCAGCGCCGGATTAACCGCGAACACCGCTTTAGCGATAGCATCCGCTAGAGCTGGATCCCTGGCAGCCTGGTTATAGAGCATGCCGTGTGGCTTCACGTGGCGCAGTACACCGCCTTCAGCCTCAACTATCGCCGACAGGGCGCCAATTTGGTACAGCGTCTGGGCGTAGACCGTTTCCGGCGGCAACTGCATTGCGGTACGGCCAAAATTCTCCCGGTCGGGGAAGCTCGGATGTGCCCCCAGGGCGACGCCATTTTGCAGCGCCGCTCGCACGCAGGTCAGCATCATCCCGGCATCGCCTGCGTGAAAACCGCAAGCGATGTTGGCCGAGGAGACCAGCGTCAGCAGTTCAGCATCGCTGGCCGCGCCTTCACCGAGGTCGGCGTTGAGATCAATCATCATCGTTAAGCCGCCAGGTGAGCTGTTCCAGATAGCGCTGTTGGTCGTGACGCGCCTTGAGCGCCTCTTCCAGCGTACAGCGAATAAAGTGAATGGGCTGCCCGAGGGGAATTTGCGCCAGCTGGAACATATCCGCTTCGATAATGCAGGCAATGCGCGGATAACCACCTGTCGTCTGGGCATCGTTCATCAGCACGATAGGCTGACCGTTATGCGGCACCTGCACCACACCGGGCACCAGGCCATGGGACACCAGCTCACGGGCGTTATCACGCACCAGCGGTTGCCCTTTCAGGCGGTAACCCATCCGGTTGCTCTGCGGGCTTAAGTGCCACGGCGAGCGCCAGAAGGTCTCCTGCGACGTTGTATCAAATTCGTGATACTCCGGTCCCGGCAAGGCACGAATGCGATTGCTGGCGATAAGCGGCTTAACACCGCGCGGCTCGCGGAACGTGCGCACGGGTTTTCCCAGCGGCAGCACATCGCCATCCTGCAGACGACGGCCTTCAAAGCCGCCTATGCCAACGTTAAGATCGGTACTGCGCGAGCCCATCACGGCGGGGACATCAATACCCCCCGCCAGCGCCAGATAGCTGCGAATACCGTGCTGCGGACGCTTGAGCGTGAGCGTCTGACCGGCTTTAGCCCAATGTCGCCAGCCGCTCCATACCGCCTCACCGTCCAGCGTTGCTTCGCAGCCTGCGCCCGTTAGCGCAAACCAGCCGTCGCGGGCAAAGGTAAACGTCGCCATGCCGAGGGTTATCTCCAGCGCGGCGGCGTTGGCATCGTTGCCCACCAGCAGGTTGGCGGTCATCAGCGCCGGTTTATCCAATGCCCCGCAGCGGCTCACGCCGAACTGGCGTAGCCCATCGCGCCCCGCGTCCTGCACCGAGGTATACATGCCTGCACGAATCACCTTCAGCATACGCCCTCCTTTTGCGGCACGAAGCGCACCGTGTCCCCGGGGCGCAGTAATATCGGTTCTTCACGATTGGGCGAGAACAGCGGCAGCGACGTGCGGCCAATCAACTGCCAGCCCCCCGGCGTAGACAGCGGGTAAATACCGGTTTGCTGGCCGCCAATGCCCACCGACCCGGCGGGCACCTTCAAACGCGGCTCCGCACGGCGCGGCATGGCCAGCGAAGCTGGCAGCCCGCCAAGGTAGGGAAAGCCCGGCTGAAAGCCGAGGAACCACACCACGTAGTCCACCGACGCATGCAGCTCCACCACCTGCTTCGGGGTAAAGCCGCTCAGGCGGGCGACCTCGGTAAGATCCGGCCCCTGTTCACCGCCATAAATAACGGGAATATCGATCGCACGGGAATCAGGATCCAGAGCTTCACTCTCTTCCCACCAGCGCTGGAGTCGTTCAATGGCATCCAGCGCCAGGGTCTGCGGATCACCTAATGTCACCGTGATATTATTCATACCAGGAATGACGTCTACCACATCCGGTAACGTCGCCACTCGCTGGGCTAAACGCCATACCCGCTTTTGCGCCGCCAGCGTCACCGGCGGCTCCAGCTCCAGTACGACAGCCGTTTCACCTAACAGATAACAACGCGCTCGCTGCACTTTATTCCCTCATCATCAGGCCGGATTGGGGATGTCCACAAAGGTCACATCCAGATCGGTCGTTTCGGTGAGCCACTCGCTCAACCCGCGAATACCGCCGCGCTCCGTGGCGTGGTGGCCCGCTGCATAAAAGTGTAGCCCTTGCTCACGGGCGGAATGAATGGTCTGCTCTGAAACCTCACCGGTAATAAACGCATCGACGCCAAAGCGCGCCGCGCTGTCGATAAAGCCCTGGCCGCCGCCGGTACACCAGGCTACGCGTGAGACTTTATCCGGCCCGGTATCCCCACTCCACAGCGGTTTACGCCCCAGTCGAGCTTCAATCCATGAGGCCAGCTCCAGTCCCGATACCGGCATGGAGAGCTCGCCCCACGGCACTAACGGTTCGATCTCACCCATCACGTTAATACCGAGCAACTGCGCCAGCTGTACGTTGTTCCCCAGCTCCGGATGCGCATCCAGCGGCAGGTGCCAGCCGTACAGGTTGATATCGTTCTCCAGCAGCGCTTTCAGACGATTGCGCTTCATGCCGCGGATGACCGGCGACTCCCCTTTCCAGAAGTAACCGTGGTGCACAATCACCGCATCCGCCTGCTGGCGCACGGCTTCGTCAATCAGCGCCTGGCTGGCGGTCACGCCAGTCACAATCTTCTGTACTGTTTCACGCCCTTCGACCTGCAGGCCGTTAGGGGCGTAATCGCTGAAGGCGGCGCTGTTGAGTTTTTCATTAATCAGTTGTTCTAATTCGGTATTTTTCATCATCGCTCTCTTCAATATTGATGCCTTACTACAGGATAAAATAGCGTCACCGACGCGTTACGTCGATACACAATTCGTTAACTTTCACCTGATACCGCTTAACTACGCGCAATAAATGCTTAAGTAACACGATTTGTCTGTTTTTGTGTGACCGAAATCATGTATATTTATGCAACCATACCGCATATTACAAAGATAATACGATTCTCTTCGTATTATTACATAAATGAAACAAAGCCTTGCGTAGCGTGATGTTGCCGGGTTTCGAGGTCAAATGTGCAATGAATAAATCACAATCGCAGCCAAAGGCAATTTACTACGTCGTAGCGCTGCAAATTTGGGAATACTTTAGTTTCTATGGCATGCGCGCGCTGCTGATCCTGTATCTCACCAATCAACTGAAATACAACGACACCCACGCTTACGAGCTGTTTAGCGCTTACTGTTCATTAGTTTATGTGACGCCAATCCTCGGCGGCTACCTGGCGGATAAAGTCCTCGGCAACCGCATGGCGGTTATGCTGGGCGCCCTGCTGATGGTTATCGGCCATATGGTGCTCGGAGCCAGCGAAGTGGCACCGATGTTCCTGTACCTGTCGCTGGCGATTATCGTCTGCGGCTACGGGCTATTTAAATCGAACATCAGCTGCCTGCTGGGCGAGCTCTATGAACCTACCGACCCACGTCGCGATGGTGGCTTCTCACTGCTTTACGCGGCAGGTAACGTTGGCTCCATCGTCGCCCCTATCGCCTGCGGTTTCGCCCAGGAACAGTATAGCTGGGCAATGGGCTTCACCCTTGCCGCGGTAGGCATGCTCGCCGGTCTGGTTATCTTTATTAGCGGCCGTCGCCACTTTGCCCACACCGCCGGTGTGAACAAAGAAGTGCTGTGCGCGAAAAAATTCCTGCTGCCGAACTGGGGCTGGCTGCTGGTTCTGCTGGTTGTTGCACCGCTGTTTATCACCGTACTGTTCTGGAAAGAGTGGTCGGTCTATGCGCTGATTGTCGCGTCTATCATCGGCCTGGTGGTGCTGGCAAAAATTTATCGTCGTGCAGAAACCGCCGAGCAGCGTAAAGACCTGCGTCTGATTGTCGTGCTGACCTTCTTCAGCCTGCTGTTCTGGGCGTTTGCTCAGCAGGGCGGCAGCTCCATCAGCCTCTATATCGACCGTTTCGTTAACCGTAACGTGCTGGGCTATGAAGTGCCGACCGCGATGTTCCAGTCGGTGAACGCCTTTGCCGTGATGCTGTGCGGGATTGTGCTGGCCTGGCTGATTAAAGAGAAAGTGACCAACAACCGCGATCTGCGCCTGTGGGGCAAATACGCGCTGGGGCTTGGCCTGATGAGCGCTGGCTTCTGCATACTGACCCTGAGCGCACGTCTGTCCGCAAGCTACGGTCACTCTTCTATGCCGTTGATGCTGCTGGGGCTGTCGGTGATGGGCTTTGCCGAGCTGTTTATCGACCCGGTGGCGATGTCGCAGATCACCCGCATCCAGATCCCTGGCGTTACCGGCGTGCTGACCGGCATCTATATGCTGCTCTCCGGTGCGGTGGCAAACTACGTGGCGGGGATTATTGCCGACCAGACCTCTCAAGGTTCGTTCGACTCTGCAGGCGCGGTGGATTACTCCATCAACGCCTACATTGATGTGTTCAGCGAAATCACCTGGGGCGCGCTGGCCTGCGTCGCCGTGGTGCTGGTTATCTGGCTGTATCACTCAATGAAAGTCCGCTCCCGCCGCCTGGCAGCAGAAGCGTAACCACATCCTGTAGCCCGGACGAGGCGCGCCAGCGCCGACTCCGGGATTTCCTCCCGCGTATCACACCTCGTTCTTTTTCGCCGCTTCATAGGCAGCAAGAGTCGCCACCCTCGCCTCAGCGTGATCGACAATCGGTCGCGGATAGTGAATCTCAACGCCCTGCTTTTCTGCCCACGCCCACGGCTGGTGAATCGCCTTATCCGGCACCTCGGCTAACTCCGGTAACCACTCGCGAATAAACGCCCCACGCTTATCAAAACGCTCGCCCTGCGTCGTGGGGTTGAAGATACGAAAATAGGGCGCCGCATCAGTTCCGGTTGAGGCCGCCCACTGCCAGCCGCCATTGTTAGCCGCCAGACAGCCGTCCACCAGCTGCGACATAAAGTAGCGTTCACCCTGCCGCCAGTCGATCAACAAATCTTTGACCAGGAAGCTGGCAACAATCATCCGCAACCGATTATGCATCCAGCCAGTTGCATTAAGCTGCCGCATTGCCGCATCAACAATCGGGTAGCCGGTACGCCCCTTCTGCCAGGCGATAAGCGCGTCTGACGGCTCGCGCCAGCGCACGCGATCGGTCCAGTCGATAAATGGGCGATGTTTGCAAAGCCGAGGGAAGTAGGTCATCAGGTGGCGATAAAACTCGCGCCAGATAAGCTCATTTAGCCAGACGCTACCCGCGCCGCCGTTCAGCGCTTCGGGCTGTTCTGCCAGCAGCCGGTACAGGCACTGGCGAGGTGAAAGCACACCAACGGCCAGGCAGGCCGACAGGCGGCTGGTGCCTTCGATTGATGGGAAATCACGCTGAGCCTCGTATTCACCCGCGCCTTCCTGACAAAAACGACGCAGCTGGCTAATCGCCGCCTTTTCATCGGGCGGGAACAGCGCCGGGTCAAACGACTGTTGGGGATAGTGAAAATGGAGTGTTGCCGCATCGGCCACCGCCGGAGCAGGACGCGCCTCGGGGGCGCGGACGCATTCGGGCATGTGCTCTTTTAAGCGCCGCAGCCAGGCATTTTTATACGGCGTAAACACTTTATACATTTCGTGATTACCGGTCATCACTGCACCGGGCGGCAGGATCACGCTGTCATCAAAGCCCTGACACACCGTGTCGGTCAGCGCTCGCTCTACGGCGGCGTCGCGCTGACGCTCGTTGAATTCGTACTGGTAGTTATAAAAAAGCTGCGTGACATCGTGCTGCTGGCAAACCGTTTTGACGACCTCGATGCTGGCGGCAAAGTCGGCCACCTCGTGGAATATCAGCGGGATGTTTTTCTCTGCCAGCGCCTGGCGAAGCGCATTCAGCTGCGCGGCAATATAGGCGGACTGGCGTGGCGCCATACTGTGCGTAGCCCACTGTTCGGGGGTGGCGATAAACAATGCCAGCACCTGCGCATTGGGATCGCGGCAGGCGGCGGCAAGGGCAAAATTGTCGTGCAGTCGGAGATCGGCGCGAAACCAGATCAGATGGGTGGGCATATGTATCCTAAATGTATTTACCTAATACATTCATATTACACAATTATTCGGCAACGCGCGGCCCGACTGCCTGATGGCGCTATAACCGGTAGGCCGGATAAGGCGTTTACGTTGCCATCCGTCAATGTGCGCTCAACTGCCTGATGGCGCGACGCTTATCAGGCCTACAAAAACACAAAAACCGCCCCTTTGCAGGAGCGGTCTCGTTGATTCATTACCGCGACACTATCAATAGAAATCGCAGGCGGCCTCTTCAGCCTGTGCCATCCATACCGGCTTATCGCTGGTCTTCGACCATACGCGGTGCAGGTAGCTGTAGAAGCGGGCACGGTCTTTCCAGAACAGCATCACCGGTAATGCGACGATCCCCGCCACCACGGCGAAAGTACGACGTAACAATACGATGTGTGCAGGATATTTTCTATACAGGTCCATATTCTCTCCCCTAAGTTGGCCGGCAACGCACGCCGGAAAATGAAGCTCAGTAATCTGACTAAAAGAGTACCGTTATTTGTGTAATTTTACTACTCATCCGACCACTAATTTTTGTGCATTTAGTGTTTATTTACATTCACGCCGTAACTTAGTTACATGATTGTTAAATTAATACTAACCATTAGTTAAATTGTGGATTACGGTCATTTTTATACTTTTTTTACACCCCGCCATTCTATTTTTGCGAAATCTTTGCACCCAAAAACCTACGCTTAGCGCATCAACTGAACCATCCGGAGGTGGATTGTGACTACAGGCGTAATAGCTGGCACGGTGCTGGTGTTCCTGTTACTGGCGTATCTGGTTTATGCCCTTTTCAAGGCGGAGGCGCTGTAATGGCTGCTCAAGGATTTTTACTCGTTGCCAGCTTCCTGCTGGTGCTGTTTGTTCTCGCCCGCCCACTTGGCAAAGTGCTGGCTGGGATGATTAACAACACGCCGCTACCGGGGCTCGCCCGCTGTGAAAGCGGGCTCTGGCGCGTCATGGGCATTTCCGGTCAGGAGATGAGCTGGGGGCGCTATACCATTGCCATCCTGCTGCTGAACCTGGTCGGGCTGCTGGTGCTGTTCGCTATGCTGATGCTGCAGGGCGTGCTGCCGCTGAATCCACAAAACCTTCCGGGGCTGTCATGGCATCTGGCGCTCAATACCGCCGTTAGCTTTGTCAGCAACACCAACTGGCAGTCCTATAGCGGTGAAACCACTCTGAGCTACTTCAGCCAGATGGCGGGCCTGACGGTGCAGAACTTCCTCTCTGCCGCCACCGGGATTGCCGTGCTGTTTGCGCTGGTGCGCGCTTTTGCCCGCCATAGCGTGAACACGCTGGGCAACGCCTGGGTCGATATCACCCGCATCACGCTGTGGCTGCTGCTGCCGATTTCCCTGCTGCTGGCACTGTTCTTCATCCAGCAAGGGGCATTGCAAAACTTCCTGTCCTACCAGCCATTTACCACCATTGAGGGCGCGCATCAGCTGCTGCCAATGGGGCCAGTAGCGTCTCAGGAAGCCATTAAAATGCTCGGCACCAACGGCGGCGGCTTCTTTAACGCCAACTCCTCACATCCTTTTGAGAACCCGACGGCGTTGACCAACTTTGTGCAGATGCTGGCGATTTTCCTCATCCCTGCCGCACTGTGTTTCGCCTTTGGTGAAGCGGTGGGTGATAACCGTCAGGGCCGCGCCATCCTGTGGGCTATGACGCTTATTTTCATCATCTGCGTCGCGGTGGTGATGTGGGCTGAAACTCGCGGTAACCCGCACCTGCTGGCCTTCGGTGCCGACAGCAGTATCAATATGGAAGGTAAAGAGAGCCGCTTTGGCATTCTTGCCAGCAGCCTGTATGCCGTGGTGACCACCGCCGCCTCCTGCGGTGCGGTCAACGCGATGCACGACTCCTTTACCGCGCTGGGCGGCATGATCCCGCTGTGGCTGATGCAGATTGGTGAAGTGGTCTTCGGCGGCGTGGGTTCGGGCCTCTACGGCATGCTGCTTTTCGTCCTGCTGGCGGTATTTATCGCCGGGCTGATGATTGGCCGCACCCCGGAATACCTCGGTAAAAAAATCGACGTGCCGGAAATGAAGATGACCGCACTGGCGATTCTGGTTACCCCAACGCTGGTGTTGCTTGGTACGGCACTGGCGATGATGACCGATGCAGGCCGCAGCGCGATGGCGAACCCCGGTTCGCACGGCTTTAGCGAAGTGCTGTACGCCGTGTCGTCGGCGGCAAACAACAACGGTAGCGCCTTTGCCGGTCTTAGCGCCAACACGCCGTTCTGGAACTGTCTGCTGGCAGCGTGCATGTTCTTCGGTCGCTTCGGGGTAATTGTGCCAGTGCTGGCGATTGCCGGTTCGCTGGTGAGCAAAAAAATTCAGCCCGCCACCTCAGGCACCCTGGCGACCCACGATGCACTGTTTATCGGCCTGCTGATGGGGACCGTGCTGCTGGTTGGCGCCCTGACCTTTATTCCCGCGCTGGCGATTGGCCCTGTTGCGGAACATCTTTCCCTGTTTTGAGTGATGCGGAGCTATTGGTTATGAGTCGCAAACAACTGGCCCTGTTCGAACCCTCTCTGGTTCGCCAGGCGTTGATCGATGCCGTGAAAAAACTGAGCCCGACCATTCAGTGGCGCAACCCGGTGATGTTTATCGTCTGGGTAGGCAGCGTGCTCACCAGCGGACTGGCCGTTGCCATGGCGCTGGGTACCCTACCCGGTAATGCGTGGTTCAGCGGCGCTATCGCGCTGTGGCTGTGGTTTACCGTGCTGTTCGCCAACTTTGCCGAAGCAATGGCGGAAGGTCGCAGCAAGGCGCAGGCTAACAGCCTGAAAGGGGTGAAGAAAACGGCGTTTGCCCGCAAACTGCGTGAAGCCCGCTACGGTGCCGCGATGGATCACGTCCCGGCAGATGAACTGCGCAAAGGCGACGTGGTGCTGGTCGAAGCCGGGGATATCATTCCCTGCGATGGTGAAGTCATTGAGGGTGGCGCGTCGGTGGATGAAAGTGCCATTACCGGTGAATCGGCTCCGGTTATTCGTGAGTCCGGCGGTGACTTTGCGTCAGTGACCGGCGGGACACGCATCCTCTCCGATTGGTTGGTCGTGCGCTGTAGCGTCAACCCTGGCGAAACCTTCCTTGACCGGATGATCGCCATGGTCGAAGGCGCACAGCGTCGTAAAACACCTAACGAGATTGCCCTGACCATCCTGCTGGTCGCGCTGACTATCGTGTTCCTGCTGGCTACCGCCACCATCTGGCCGTTCTCCGCCTGGAGCGGTACGCCAATTAGCGTCACCGTGCTGGTCGCCCTGCTGGTGTGCCTGATTCCGACCACCATCGGCGGCCTGCTTTCCGCCATCGGCGTGGCCGGGATGAGCCGTATGCTCGGCGCCAACGTGATCGCCACCAGCGGTCGTGCGGTCGAAGCAGCGGGCGACGTGGACGTGCTGCTGCTGGATAAAACCGGCACCATCACGCTCGGTAACCGTCAGGCTTCCCAGTTCCTGCCAGCCGATGGCGTGGACGAAAAAACGCTGGCCGATGCCGCACAGCTTTCATCGCTGGCGGACGAAACGCCGGAAGGCCGCAGCATCGTGGTACTGGCGAAACAGCGCTTCAATCTGCGCGAACGAGATCTGCAAACGCTGCATGCCACCTTCGTACCCTTTACCGCCCAAAGCCGCATGAGCGGGATCAACATCGACAACCGCCTGATTCGTAAAGGCTCCGTCGATGCGATCCGCCGCCATATTGAAAGCAACGGCGGCAGCTTCCCGCAGGACGTGGAGCAGAAAGTGGAGAGCGTTGCCCGCCTGGGTGCCACCCCACTGGTGGTGGCCGAAGGGGCGCGGGTGCTTGGCGTGATCTCACTGAAAGATATCGTAAAAGGCGGCATTAAAGAGCGTTTCGCTCAGCTGCGTAAAATGGGTATCAAGACGGTGATGATCACCGGCGACAACCGTCTCACCGCGGCCGCCATCGCCGCCGAAGCGGGCGTGGATGACTTCCTGGCCGAAGCCACGCCGGAGGCCAAACTGGCGCTGATTCGTCAGTATCAGTCCGAAGGTCGCATGGTGGCGATGACCGGCGACGGCACCAACGATGCCCCGGCGCTGGCGCAGGCCGACGTGGCGGTGGCGATGAACTCCGGGACTCAGGCGGCGAAAGAGGCTGGCAACATGGTGGATCTGGACTCGAACCCCACCAAGCTGATTGAAGTGGTGCATATCGGTAAGCAGATGCTGATGACCCGTGGTTCGCTGACCACCTTCAGTATCGCCAACGACGTTGCCAAATACTTCGCCATTATTCCGGCGGCGTTCGCGGCAAGCTGGCCACAGCTGGGCGTGCTCAACATCATGCACCTGCACTCGCCAGACTCGGCGATTCTGAGCGCGGTGATTTTCAACGCCCTGATTATCGTCTTCCTGCTACCGCTGGCGCTGAAAGGGGTGAGCTACCGTCCGCTCTCCGCCTCGGCGATGCTGCGCCGCAACCTGTGGATTTACGGTGCGGGTGGTCTGGTTGTGCCGTTCATCGGCATTAAAGTTATCGATTTACTGCTGACCCTGCTGGGTCTGGTCTGAGGAAATAGACATGTCTGCATTACGTCCTGCCATCGTGATTTTTCTGTTCCTGACGCTTATCACCGGGGGGCTCTACCCTCTGCTGACTACCGCGCTGGGGCAGTGGTTCTTTCCGGCACAGTCGGGAGGGTCGTTGATTATCGAAAACCATGAAATTCGCGGATCGTACCTGATCGGGCAGAACTTTACCGATCCCCGCTATTTCCAGGGCCGTCCTTCGGCAACGTCGGACTCCCCGGATAACCCGATGGCATCCGGTGGCAGCAACCTGGCGGGCAGCAATCCGGCACTGGATAAACAGTTTACCGACCGGATCACCGCGCTGCGCACCGCTAACCCGGATGCCAGCCGCGAGGTGCCGGTGGAACTGGTTACCGCTTCCGCCAGCGGGCTGGACCCTAACCTGACGCCAGCCGCCGCGCTGTGGCAGGTGCCGCGTATCGCCAAAGCGCGCAACGTCCCGGCAGAGTGGTTGCGTAGAGAGGTGGAAGCGGCAACAAACTCTCCGCTGCTCGGTTTTCTCGGACAACCTGTGGTAAATATTACTAAGCTGAATATGGCGCTGGATGCCCACAAGGATAACTGATGATGACCGACGAGCCGCTGCGCCCCAATCCGGATCGCCTGCTGGAACAAGCCACCGAAGCCCACCGCGGCAAGCTGAAGATTTTCTTCGGTGCCTGTGCCGGCGTGGGGAAAACCTGGGCGATGCTGGCTGAGGCGCAGCGTCTGCGATCGCAAGGGCTGGATATTCTGGCGGGCGTAGTGGAAACACACGGGCGCAAGGAGACCGCCGCGATGCTCAGCGGTCTTACCCTCCTGCCACCAAAGCGAAGCGCCTATCGTGGGCGCTACGTTTATGAATTCGACCTCGATGCCGCTCTCGCGCGCCGTCCGGCGCTGGTGTTAATGGATGAGCTGGCGCACAGTAATGCGCCCGGCTCACGCCACCCGAAGCGCTGGCAGGACATTGATGAACTGCTGGAGGCGGGCATCGATGTTTTCACCACCGTTAACGTCCAGCACCTGGAAAGCCTCAACGATATCGTCAGCGGCGTAACCGGCATTCAGGTGCGCGAAACGGTACCCGACCCTTTTTTCGATGCCGCCGATGAGGTGGTGCTGGTCGACCTTCCCCCGGACGATCTGCGCCAGCGCCTGAACGAAGGTAAGGTCTATCTTGCCGGGCAGGCCGAACGCGCCATCGAGAACTTTTTCCGCAAAGGTAACCTGATTGCCCTGCGCGAGCTGGCGCTGCGCCGCACCGCCGATCGCGTGGACGATCAGATGCGCGCCTGGCGCGATGGTCAGGGGCAAGAAAAAGTCTGGCACACCCGCGATGCCATTTTGTTGTGCATCGGCCACCACAGCGGCAGCGAAAAGCTGGTGCGCTCTGCCGCCCGACTGGCGGCCCGCCTTGGCAGCGCCTGGCATGCCGTCTATGTCGAAACCCCTACCCTACACCGCCTGCCAGAGCCGCAGCGCCGGGCCATTCTCAACGCCTTGCGCCTGGCGCAGGAGTTGGGTGCCGAAACGGCCACGCTTTCTGAGCCATCGGAAGAGGCGGCGGTGATCCGCTACGCGCGCGAGCACAACCTCGGCAAAATCGTGATTGGTCGCCAGAAAAAACGCCACTGGTGGCGAGGCGAGCGCTTTGGCGAACGTATCTCCCGCCACGCGCCAGAGCTGGATCTGCTGGTCGTCGGCGTTGATGAATCGCCCCTTCCCCTGCCGGAGCGGGCGCGCGATCAGCGTCCATTTATGGATAAGTGGCGGGTGCAGATTCGCGGCTGCCTGGTGGCGCTGGGTCTGTGCGCCGGTATTACGCTGATTGCCGATCAATTTCTGATGGCCTTTGAGGCCGCCAACCTCGTCATGCTTTATCTGCTGGGCGTGGTGATCGTCGCGCTGTTTTACGGCCGCTGGCCGTCTGTGCTGGCCACGGTAATTAACGTGGTCAGCTTCGATCTCTTTTTCATTGCACCGCGTGGGACGCTCGCCGTCTCTGACGTGCAGTATCTGCTCACCTTTGGCGTGATGCTCACCGTGGGGTTGGTTATCGGTAATCTCACCGCCGGCGTGCGCTATCAGGCGCGGGTGGCGCGCTATCGTGAACAACGCACGCGCCATCTTTATGAGATGTCCAAAGCGCTTGCCGTGGGCCGCAACGCCCACGATATCGCCCACACCTGCGAGCAGTATATTCGCACCACTTTCCACGCGCGTAGCCAGGTATTGATGCCGGATGAACAAGGAAAACTAACGTCGCTGACCCATCAGGACGGTATGACGCCGTGGGATGACGCCATCGCTCACTGGAGCTTTGATAAAGGGCTACCGGCCGGTGCGGGAACCGATACCCTCCCCGGCGTACCGTACCTGATCCTGCCGCTGCGCAGCGCCGATAAAACCCACGGGCTTATCGTGGTCGAACCCAATAACCTGCGCCAGTTGATGATCCCCGAGCAGCAGCGGCTGCTGGAAACCTTCACCCTACTGGTCGCCAGCGCACTGGAACGCCTGGCGTTGACCGAAAGTGAGGAACAATCGCGACTTATCAGCGCCCGTGAAAGCCTGCGCAACTCCCTGCTGGCAGCGCTTTCTCACGATCTGCGTACGCCGCTGACCGTCTTGTTTGGCCAGGCGGAAATCCTGACGCTCGACCTTGCCAGCAGCGGCTCTCCGTACGCCCCACAGGCCAACGAAATTCGCCAACACGTGCTCAATACCACGCGACTGGTCAATAACTTGCTGGATATGGCGCGCCTGCAGTCAGGCGGCTTTAATCTGAATAAAGAGTGGCTGACGCTCGAGGAAGTGGTTGGTAGCGCGCTGCGTATGCTGGAACCAAGCCTTAACGGTCGGCATATCGCCCTCTCCCTGCCCGACCCGCTGATGCTGGTCCACATCGACGGCCCACTGTTTGAACGCGTGCTGATTAACCTGCTGGAAAATGCCGTGAAGTATGCTGGTCACGACGCCGGGATAGGTATCGCCGCCGTCACCAAAGATGACCATCTGCTGCTCGACGTCTGGGACAGCGGCCCGGGCATTCCCGGTGGGCAGGAAGAGCATATTTTTGCCAAGTTTACCCGTGGGCATAAAGAGTCCGCGATCCCCGGTGTCGGCCTGGGGCTGGCTATCTGCCAGGCGATTGTCGATATTCATGGCGGGACGCTCTCCGCCAGCAACCGCCCGGAAGGCGGCGCCTGTTTTCGTGTTACACTTCCGTTAGAAAAACCACCTGAACTTGATGAGGGACACGACGGCCTGTGACCAGCGTTTTAATTGTTGAAGATGAACAAGCGATCCGCCGTTTTCTGCGCACCGCGCTGGAAGCGGATGAACTGCGCGTTTTTGATGCCCCTACTCTCCAGCGAGGCCTGCTAGAGGCCGCAACGCGCAAGCCTGACCTGATCATTCTCGACCTCGGCCTGCCCGACGGTGACGGGCTGGATTTTATCCGCGACATTCGTCAGTGGAGCCCGGTACCGATTATTGTGCTGTCGGCACGCAGCGAAGAGAGCGATAAAATTGCCGCGCTCGACGCGGGCGCAGATGACTATCTCAGCAAACCTTTTGGTATCGGCGAACTTCAGGCTCGTCTGCGCGTCGCGCTGCGACGCCATGCCGGCAGCCAGCCAAACGACCCGATCGTCACTTTCTCGGATACCACCGTCGACCTTGCCGCACGTCGCATCACTCGCGGCGGTGAAGAAATTCACCTCACTCCTATTGAGTTCCGTCTGCTGGCGGTGCTGCTCAACAATGCGGGAAAGGTACTCACCCAACGCCAGTTGCTCAATCAGGTCTGGGGGCCAAATGCCGTGGAGCATAGTCACTATTTGCGCATTTATATGGGGCACCTGCGCCAGAAGCTGGAAATAGACCCCGCGCGCCCACAGCATTTATTAACCGAAACCGGAATTGGCTATCGGTTTATGTTATGAATACTTATTCATGATTTTTGCTTTATTTAATTATTACTCTAAAAATACATTAACCCTAAGCCGCGAAATATTACCGCGGCGTCACCATCGTTATTTAAACTAAATATTAAACAGTTTATTTACAACATTGAAACAATACAGCATTTAATCCTGGCATCACCCCTACCAATAATGGATAATTTCACTATTGATCTTGTTATGTTGATCATCCTCACAGTTTTAAGACCATTCAGGGATAAAATGACTCCGCTTTAAGATATTCATCGAAGGTATACGAAATGGAAAACAATAACCGATTGATGCCTCATATTCGACGGACAACACATATAATGATGTTTGCCCATCGCAATAGTTTCGATTTTCACTTCTTTAACGCCCGATAAGTCTCCCGACTTCGGGCGCCTCGCAGTTATTCCCTGCTAATACGGGCTTACGCCTGTAGCCAGCGCTCGCTCTGACAAACCTAAAGCTTCCGGCCACCGGACCGGCTGGGTTTGCCACATTCCAAAAAAGCTCACGCCCTGACGTTATTGTCAGCGAGATCGTTTTGCTTTTTTTCCGGCGAAATCAATTTCTCATTCGGGAAATTGAGGGACTGCTATTACCTAAAATAAAGAGATGAAAAATGTCTGAATTAAAAATTGCCGTAAGTCGTACTTGCCCGGACTGTTTTACTACCCAGCGTAGTATTATCAATACCTGCGATACTCACTTTATTGATGTTGCTGCTGCCGTATTATCTATTGAAGACGTTGAGTGTGGTAAACTCGATGAAATAGACGCTACGGGATATAATCTGCCAGTATTTATTGCTATTAATAAAGACCAAATTGTTCCTGCAGAATATCTCTCACGTATTCAAGGGGTATTTGAGCATGACGAAACCCGCAACGACTTCTATGGTCGCCAGCTGGAGTCGGCGGCACACAAGTATGAAGTGAATCTGCGCCCACCGTTCTTTAGCGCGCTGGTCGATTACGTCGCGCAGGGTAACAGCGCGTTTGACTGTCCGGGGCATCAGGGGGGCGAATTCTTCCGTCGTCACCCTTCCGGCAACCAGTTTGTTGAATACTTTGGCGAAACCCTGTTCCGCTCTGACCTTTGTAACGCCGACGTGGCAATGGGTGACCTGCTGATCCACGAAGGTGCGCCGTGCATCGCGCAACAGCACGCGGCCAAAGTGTTTAACGCTGATAAAACTTACTTCGTCCTGAACGGTACCTCTTCTTCTAACAAAGTGGTGCTGAATGCCCTGCTCACCCCAGGCGACCTGGTGCTGTTTGACCGTAACAACCACAAATCCAACCACCACGGCGCGCTGTTACAGGCGGGGGCCACGCCAATTTATCTGGAAACCGCACGTAACCCGTACGGCTTTATCGGTGGTATCGACGCCCACTGCTTTGAAGAGAGCTATCTACGTGAACTGATTGCCGAAGTCGCACCAAACCGCGCGCGCAATCAGCGCCCGTTCCGCCTGGCCGTCATCCAGCTCGGCACCTACGACGGTACGATTTATAACGCCCGTCAGGTGGTGGATAAAATTGGTCATCTTTGCGACTACATTCTGTTCGACTCCGCGTGGGTCGGCTACGAACAGTTTATTCCGATGATGGCCGACTGCTCGCCGCTGCTGCTTGAACTCAACGAAAACGATCCAGGGATTCTGGTCACCCAGTCGGTGCATAAACAGCAGGCTGGCTTCTCTCAGACTTCGCAGATTCACAAAAAAGATAGCCATATCAAAGGCCAGCAGCGCTATGTTCCGCATAAGCGTCTTAATAACGCCTTTATGATGCACGCCTCCACCAGCCCGTTCTACCCGCTGTTTGCCGCGCTGGACGTGAACGCCCGCATGCATGAAGGTCAGGCAGGCCGCAACATGTGGATGGACTGCGTCTCCAACGGTATCGAAGCGCGTAAGCTGATCCTTGATAACTGCCACCACATTCGCCCGTTCGTGCCTGCCGAGATTGACGGTAAACCATGGCAGTCCTGGCCGACCGAGAGCATCGCTAACGATCTGCGTTTCTTCCACTTTGTCCCAGGCGAGCGCTGGCACGGTTTTGAAGGCTATGCCGAACATCAGTACTTTGTCGATCCATGCAAACTGCTGCTGACCACACCGGGCATTAACGGTGAAGGTGAATATGACACCTTTGGCGTACCGGCAACCATTCTGGCTAACTACCTGCGTGAACACGGCGTAGTACCGGAAAAATGCGACCTCAACTCCATCCTGTTCCTGCTGACGCCAGCGGAAGATATGGCCAAGTTGCAACAGCTTGTGGCTCTACTGGTACGTTTCGAAACGCTGCTGGAAGCCGATGCGCCGCTGCAAGAGGTTCTGCCATCGCTCTACGGCCAGCATAAAGACCGCTATGCCGGTTATACCCTGCGCCAGCTGTGTCAGGAAATGCACGATCTGTATGCACGCCACAACGTGAAACAGCTGCAAAAAGAGATGTTCCGTAAATCACACTTCCCACGCGTCAGCATGAACCCTCAGGACGCCAACTACGCCTACCTTCGTGGTCAGGTTGAACTGGTGCCGCTGTCGATGGCGGAAGGCAAAATCGCCGCCGAAGGTGCTCTGCCGTATCCTCCAGGCGTGCTGTGCGTCGTGCCTGGGGAAATCTGGGGTGACTCCGTTCTGCGCTACTTCAAAGCGCTGGAAGAAGGCATCAACCTGCTGCCGGGCTTCGCGCCAGAGCTGCAGGGGGTTTATATCCAGGAACACGACGGCCGCAAAGAAGTGTGGTGCAACGTGATTGAGACTCAGCAGCCGCAGCCTGCCCTGCTGAAAGGGGAGAAATTATGAGCAAAGCCAACAATAAGATGGGTGTTGTTCAGCTCACCATCCTGACGATGGTGAACATGATGGGCTCCGGTATTATCATGCTGCCCACCAAACTCGCTGAAGTCGGCACCATCTCCATTATCTCCTGGCTGGTCACCGCCGTCGGTTCGATGGCGCTGGCCTGGGCCTTTGCAAAATGCGGGATGTTCAGTAAGAAATCCGGCGGCATGGGCGGCTATGCGGAGTATGCCTTTGGTAAGTCGGGCAACTTTATGGCCAACTATACCTACGGGGTTTCGCTGTTGATTGCCAACGTCGCTATCGCGATTTCGGCAGTGGGTTACGGCACCGAGCTATTCGGTGCCGCGCTGAGCCCGGTGCAGATCGGGCTCGCCACCATCGGCGTACTGTGGATCTGTACCGTAGCTAACTTCGGTGGTGCGCGTATTACCGGGCAGATCAGCAGCATCACCGTATGGGGCGTTATTATCCCGGTGGTTGGTCTGTGCATTATCGGCTGGTACTGGTTCAGCCCAACGATGTACGTCGAATCCTGGAACCCGCACCACGTGCCGTTCTTTAGCGCCGTGGGCTCTTCTATTGCGATGACGCTGTGGGCGTTCCTCGGTCTGGAATCCGCCTGTGCCAACGCCGAAGTGGTGGAAAATCCGGAACGTAACGTGCCGATCGCCGTGCTCGGCGGGACGTTAGGGGCGGCGGTGATTTACATCATCTCCACCAACGTGATTGCCGGTATCGTGCCAAACATGGATCTGGCCAACTCCACCGCGCCGTTCGGTCTGGCCTTCGCGCAGATGTTCACCCCGGAAGTTGGGAAAGTGATCATGGCGCTGATGGTGATGTCCTGCTGCGGTTCACTGCTCGGCTGGCAGTTCACCATCGCCCAGGTGTTCAAATCCTCGGCGGACGAAGGCTACTTCCCGAAAATTTTCTCCCGCGTCAGCAGTGCCGATGCGCCGGTTCAAGGGATGCTGGTTATCGTGGTTATTCAGTCCGGGCTGTCGCTGATGACCATTAGCCCGTCGCTGAACAATCAGTTCAACGTGCTGGTTAACCTGGCAGTGGTGACCAACATTATTCCGTACATCCTGTCGATGGCTGCGCTGGTCATCATCCAGCGGATGGCTAACGTGCCGGTGAACAAAGCGCGCGTCGCCAACTTCGTGGCCTTTATTGGCGCGATGTACAGCTTCTATGCGCTCTACTCTTCCGGCGAAGAAGCGATGCTGTACGGTTCCATCGTGACGTTCCTCGGCTGGACGCTGTACGGTCTGGTATCACCACGGTTTGAATTGAAGAATAAGCACAGTTAACGCGGTGCTGATGCTGCCGGATAGCGCTTCGCTCATCCGGCCTACAACAAACACAGTCATTGTGTGTGTCCTGGGCGAGGCATATATGCCGACCCCGGGACGGCACAGAACTCATAAAAAAAGGGAGCCATTTGGCTCCCTTTTTCTCACCCCATCACTCAGGCGTTTTTCAGCACTTCGCTGACAATCTCTACCGCTTCTTTCTCAATCTGCTTACGGTGTTCAGCACCGAGGAAGCTTTCGCAGTAAATTTTGTACGCATCTTCGGTACCGGATGGACGCGCCGCGAACCAGCCGTTGTCGGTCATCACCTTCAGACCGCCGATAGAAGCGCCGTTACCCGGTGCTGCCGTCAGACGAGCGGTAATCGGGTCACCCGCCAGCGTGCTCGCACTCACCATCTCTGGAGAGAGCTTAGACAGCGCCGCTTTCTGTGCGGAAGTGGCGCTAGCCTGCAGACGGTTGTAGCTTGGCGCACCGAAACGGGCAGCCAGCTCGTTGTAATGCTCCTGCGGGTTCTTACCGGTGACAGCGGTGATTTCCGCCGCCAGCAGGCACATGATGATCCCATCTTTATCGGTAGACCACGGCGTGCCGTCGAAACGCAGGAAGGAAGCGCCCGCGCTCTCTTCGCCGCCGAAGCCGAAGCTGCCATCGAACAGACCGTCAACGAACCATTTAAAACCAACCGGCACTTCAACCAGTTTACGACCGAGGTCGTTCACTACGCGGTCAATCATCGCGGAAGAGACCAGGGTTTTACCGACGGCAACCTCTTTGCCCCACTGCGGACGATGCTGGAACAGGTAGTTGATGGCCACCGCCAGATAGTGGTTCGGGTTCATCAGGCCAGCCGGGGTGACGATACCGTGACGGTCGTAGTCCGGGTCGTTAGCAAACGCCAGGTCGAATTTATCACGCAGCGCCAGCAGGCCCGCCATGGCACACTCGGAGGAGCAGTCCATACGGATCGCGCCATCTTTATCGAGGTGCATAAAGCGGAAAGTCTGGTCAACGTGATCGTTAACGATGGTCAGGTTCAGGTTGTAGTGCTTCGCGATACGCTTCCAGTATTCGATACCGGAACCGCCCAGTGGGTCAACGCCCAGGGTCAGGCCGGCTTTCTGGATAGCCTCCATATCGACGATGTCCGCCAGCCCTTCAATGAACGGCTGAACCAGATCGACTTCTTTCACGTGACCGGAAGCCAGCGCAGCGTCGTAAGCAATACGCTTCACGCCCGCTAGATCAGCTGCCAGCAGCGCATTCGCGCGGTCTTCAACCACTTTGGTGACGTTGGTATCAGCCGGACCACCGTTTGGTGGGTTGTACTTGATGCCGCCGTCTTCCGGTGGGTTGTGGGATGGCGTAATCACGATCCCATCAGCCAGCTTGCCGCCTTTCTTGTTGTGTACCAGGATAGCGTTGGATACCGCCGGCGTTGGCGTAAAGCCATTGTCTTCCTGAACAATGACATCCACCCCGTTTGCTGCCAGCACTTCGAGAACGGAGATAAACGCTGGCTCAGAAAGCGCGTGAGTATCCTTCCCGACATAGCATGGGCCCGTAATTCCATTTTTCGCGCGCTCTTCCGCGATCGCCTGAGCAATGGCCAGAATATGCTTTTCGTTGAAGCTGTGACGACCCGCGCTCCCACGGTGACCGGACGTACCGAACTTCACCGCATGTTCCGGGTTGCTCACGTCAGGCTGCAGCACGTAGTACTGGGCCGTCAGTTGGGCGACGTTGATCAAATCACTCTGCTGTGCAGGTTGTCCTGCACGGGTATGGTTTGCCATTGCCTGGTCCTTCTTATGCAAGGGTTAGATTGTCAGTATTAGATAGTACCGCAAACCTTCTCAATCAATTCCGCCGGGAATTGCATTGATTGCATGATGTGTTCGACCATGCTGCATTTACGGCCTGTATTGGTATTGGTAATGACCCAGTATGGCGTATCCGGAACCTGTTTTGGTTTTGTCTGGTTGCCGTTTTTGAGCAGCGTCTGCTCATCAGCTGCAAAATAGACGCGGGTACGACCGTGAAGGGATTCGGTAGCTTCGGCAAACGCCTTGTTGTCCAGCGCGTACAGCGTGGTCAGTACCAGCATGAAGCGGTTGACCGCTTTCTTCTGCTCTGCGTACTCGTCAGAGAGCAGCAGTTCACGCATAGCACGGACTTTATCTTTGGCGGTTTTTACCGTTTTCACGTCAGCAACGGGGGCAGCAGCCGGGGCCGGAGCGGGAGCCGGTTCTGCTTTGACGACCGGCGCAGCAGCAGTCGCTGCAGGCTGGGAAGCGGCGGAAAATTTCAGCATACGCCGTAAAATGTCGGACGCGCTCTCGCCAATGTGCAGAGTGTGAGCCGCAATATAGCGATAGAGCTCGTCATCAACTTCGATCGTTTTCATCTTAATCCGGTGCGATAATTTTTCTGAATACAATTCATTGGGATTATAAAGTCAAAACCCAACAGCGGGTAGCGCCAAACCAGGAAGACAGCAAAATTCGGATGAGTTCCTCTCTTGCCCCTGAGCGTTAGAATGTCCAACATGATACCCTAACCCGACAATGCGAAAAAAAGAACTTTGCTATGAAATTGAATGTCCGAGCGCAAACTGCACAAAACCTGCACAATAATTCTCCCATCGTTCTCGTCCACGGCCTGTTCGGCAGCCTGGATAACCTGGGCATCCTGGCCCGCGACCTGGTCACCGACCACGATATCCTCCAGGTAGACATGCGTAACCACGGCCTTTCACCGCGCGCCGATGAGATGACCTACCCCGCTATGGCTCAGGATCTGCTCGACACGCTCGATGCCAACGGCATTGAAAAAGCGACGGTTATCGGCCATTCCATGGGCGGTAAAGCGGTGATGGCGCTCACCGCGCTGGCCCCTGAGCGCATCGACCGACTGGTGGCGATCGATATTGCCCCGGTCGATTACCAGGTCCGCCGTCACGATGAGATTTTTGCTGCTATTAATGCGGTAACCAACGCCGGCGTGGCCACCCGCCAGCAGGCCGCGACGGTGATGCGCGAGTACCTTAAAGAAGAAGGCGTGATTCAGTTCCTGCTGAAATCCTTTGTCGATGGCGCCTGGCGCTTTAACGTACCGGTGCTGTGGGAACAATACCCGCATATCGTTGGCTGGGAGACGATTCCTGCCTGGAAGCACCCTGCCCTGTTCATTCCCGGCGGCAATTCGCCCTATGTGACCGAAGCCTATCGCGATGCGCTGCTGGCCCAATTCCCGCAGGCAAAAGCGCACGTTATCGCCGGCGCGGGCCACTGGGTTCACGCCGAAAAACCGGAAGCGGTGCTGCGAGCCATTCGCCGTTATCTCGCTGAGTGATTAAAAATGCATCGACCGCGCGCCAGAATGGCCGTGGTCGTTGGCGTGCGGGTCCCACTGATGTATGATTGCGCGCTGTCTGCACCGGGCACCGCCCGGTAGCTTGTTTCCCCGAAGTCACTCAGAACCATGGCAAAAGAACAAACGGACCGTACGACCTTAGATTTGTTCGCAAATGAGCGTCGGCCGGGAAGACCAAAAACCAATCCGCTTTCGCGTGACGAACAGCTGCGCATTAATAAGCGTAATCAGTTAAAACGCGATAAAGTGCGCGGTCTGAAGCGCGTGGAGCTGAAGCTGAATAACGAAGCCGTTGATGCACTCAACGAGCTGGCGACTGCCCGTGATATGAGCCGCAGTGAACTCATTGAAGAGATTCTGATGAGCCAGCTGGCCCAACTGCACGGACAGGGGAAAGTCTGAAAAATCCCCCAAAATACGCTTTCATGTAGCAGAGTGTGCAGTCCGGCACGATAGCGGTTTCCGCGCACCTCTCTGTTCTGCTATGATTGCCCTTATCTGTGGGCAATAAGCCACCACCATATCATTAAGTTTCAAGAGGTTATTTTACTCATGGCAATCGTTGGCATCTTTTTCGGTAGCGATACCGGGAACACCGAAAATATCGCAAAAATGATTCAAAAACAGCTTGGTAAAGATGTCGCTGACGTTCACGACATTGCCAAGAGCAGCAAGGAAGATCTGGAAGCATTCGATATTCTGCTGCTGGGTATCCCAACCTGGTACTACGGTGAAGCGCAGTGCGATTGGGACGATTTCTTCCCTACGCTGGAAGAAGTGGACTTCAACGGTAAGCTGGTTGCGCTGTTTGGCTGCGGCGACCAGGAAGACTACGCGGAATACTTCTGTGACGCACTGGGCACCATTCGCGACATCATTGAACCACGTGGCGCTGCCATCGTAGGTCACTGGCCAACCGCGGGCTACCATTTCGAAGCGTCTAAAGGTCTGGCGGATGACGACCACTTTGTGGGTCTGGCTATCGATGAAGACCGTCAGCCGGAACTGACCGCCGAGCGCGTTGAGAAATGGGTTAAGCAGGTTGCAGAAGAACTGCACCTGGAAGATATCAAAAACGCCTGATTATACTGCGGCACGATGATAAATCGCGCCGCATTAATAGGTAAAAGCAATTAAAATAATAGCTACAATTTTTTAACTTTTGAGCGCATACCTGTACAATATCTTCTGATTTAGCGCGGTCTCATCGCCAGTTTGTCGGTGAAGCCTCGTTTTTGAAAGCTTAGTTTACCCGGCTCTTGCTGTTTTCATTTCAATAGGGTCATTCTATAATGAGACGCATTAATTCGGGTGCATTCTCTGTGATACTTTCGCTGATGGAAGTTAATCGTTTAGCAACAGGACAGATTCCGCATGACTGACAATAACACCGCATTAAAGAAGGCTGGCCTGAAAGTCACACTTCCACGGTTAAAGATTCTGGAAGTCCTTCAGGAACCGGATAACCACCATGTCAGCGCGGAAGACTTATACAAACGCCTGATCGACATGGGTGAAGAGATTGGTTTAGCCACGGTTTACCGCGTACTGAACCAGTTTGATGACGCCGGTATCGTGACCCGTCACAATTTTGAAGGCGGTAAATCCGTTTTTGAACTGACTCAACAGCATCACCACGATCACCTGATCTGCCTCGACTGCGGCAAAGTGATCGAGTTCAGTGATGATTCCATTGAAGCTCGTCAGCGTGAAATCGCGTCGAAGCACGGTATCCGCTTAACGAACCACAGTCTTTATCTTTACGGTCACTGCGCTGAAGGCGACTGCCGTGAAGATGAACACGCGCATGACGCGGTAGCAAAATAAACGTATTGTGTGCACCTCGAAAACCAGCCTAAGCGCTGGTTTTTTTATGCTCTGCCTTTACGATAACCATAAAAAAAACCGCTGCAAGCAGCGGTTTTTTCATTGTCAGCATAAGCTTATTTCTGTGGCGCGTTGTTACTGCGAATTTCCTGCCAAATCTTATCGCAGTTCTTCGCTACCGCTTCGTCATTGCCCATTTTTCTGGCGTTAATACATTTCTGGTAATCAATGACGCGCACGCTTTCCTGGTTTGCAAACTGCTCGTGCGCTTTCTCTTGCTTCAGCACGTTCAGCACGCTCTGGCAGGCCTGAATTTTATCCGGGTTGCCTTCTGCGGTGTTAATACAGGCGCTGTAGGCATCCTTCAGCTTACTATCTTCCTTCGGTGCAGGTGATTGCGCACAGGCGGTTAACCCAGCGGCCATCAGCGCAACAATAATCAGTTTTTTCATACGATGAGCCTCTTAACAGCGGCAGAGGTCTCCCCCTGCCGCGTTAGCATCAGAAAATAGTGAACGGTGCGATAACCATGAATTTCACGTCACGCTCATCCTGGAACATGTTGTTGTAACCTGCATCGCCCATATTAAGATTGGAGTGATTGTCATACTGGGTGAAGTGCAGTTTGAACATCGTTCCCTTCGCACGGCCATCCTGTACAACATAGGCTGCATCAAGGCTGTACGAGGATTCTTTCAGACGCTGGCTTTGATCGTAGATATCAGCGGAGCTTGGTTTAGCATCCCAGCCGTAGACATATGATGCCCCGACGGACCAACCCGGCAGGTCCCAATTACTTAAGTCGTACATGGCGCCGAAGAATACCGCTTTTTCGCCGTTAGCGTTGAAGTCAGAACGGTTATCCCACCAGATATCCAGACGACCGTTAGACGATGCATAGGTAGGAGTCATACGCTGCAGGAAGTAACCCTGGTTACCTTCTGCACGCACCCAAGTGCCTTCCAGGCGTAAATCAACCTGACCGACTTTGTAGCCGAAGGTTAATGCCTGTAACCATGCCATTCCATCGTAAAGGTCGTTAGCCAGCGCAACATCATCTTTCGTTGTCAGATTTTTTTGGTCGCTGACTTTGTCATGCGCACCATAGAACTGATAGCTGGTGGTTAATGGATTACCCACGACATCAAATTTATAGGATGCCTTAGCGAAATACTGGTCCATATATCCCTGAGCTTGGCCAAAGGCAGCTTCAAGCACCAGATCGTTTTTGAAGTCATACTTCAGGCCCAGAGAGTGTAAATAATCCACTTTCTTTTTACGGTCGCCCTGGTAAAAATTATCCATTTCCAGGTGCCAAGGAGCCTTGTACTGATCGGTCCACATGTATGAGAAGCTCAGCGCTCCAGCATCACCGTAGTCGAAGCTAGCGCCGGCTTCAGCACCCTGATAGGTGCCTGGCATAAAACTCCAGTGCGGAGCCAGCAGCGTTTGGCCGGTTGGTTGGATATAACCAGCACGTGCCCAGGTAGGACCATATTTAAATTTAGCTGCCGCTTTATAAAGGCTGATACCGCTTTTATCGCCAGACCAATCTTCATCGTATGCTTTATTGCTAGCGGAGAAAGCAATTTCGTTCGGGTGAGCACTACCGTTATTCTCTGCCATTTCAATCGCGGTAAACGCCGCAATATCAATACCGAACATGTCAGCCGCGTAGCCAGACTGGAAGTCGAGGTTGGCGTTCCAGGTGGAGTGGGAAAGGTTGGTTTTATATTTACCGTTGTCATTTACATCTTTACGGTCACGCTCACGCTGCCAGTAATAGATGCCACCGGTCATTGTAGAATCGTCGATGAAGCCTTCTGCCTTTGCTTCCGGAGTCATCATAAAGCCTGACATTGCTGTCACACCGGCGATAGCCAGCGCCAGCGTACTACGTTTGCCACTAAACGTACGCATAGTTATATCCTCTTTGACTTTTAAAAATGCCGCTGCAAAGCAGAAGGCAAAAAAATAAAACTGATAAAAAGGTACTGCTAAGAAATTGTGTTTCACTACAGCTACAGACTATTTTTCGCGACGCGAATTATCAATCCTTTTCCGCAACGAGAGTGCAGGATTATGACAAAGCGCACATATTTGGTTTCTGTTTGTAACAGAGTGCGTTACTGCAACATCTCCGCGCCAAGCCTTGTCGGGCCTGAGAAAAATGTGAATGAGACCGTTTACATTAGATATCTGTAACAAGCGGGATTAAAAGCGTGGGGATACTTAGAGGTAGAATAATTGCATTAATTCGCTTCGCGAAACTATAAGAGGTCGTATTTTTTCATCCGAAAGTAACATTACCATTCAGTGAAAGAGAACCTCTCGCGGCAGGCGAAAAAAAACGCCGCAAGCGCGGCGTTTTTATCAGGGAAAGGAATTAACCTACCCAGGTATCACGCAGACCGACAGTGCGGTTAAAGACCAGCTTCTCAGCGGTGGTATAACGGCTGTCGAGGCAGAAGTAGCCCTCACGCTCGAACTGGAACGCTTTACCAGCCTCAGCGGCCTGTAGAGACGGCTCAGCGTAACCCTGCTTGATAACCAGTGACTCTGGGTTCATCACCGACAGGAAGTCTTCTGCAGCGCCTGGATTCGGCACGCTGAAGAGACGGTCATACAGACGAATTTCAACCGGCAGCGCATGTGCCGCGCTCACCCAGTGAATTACGCCCTTCACTTTACGACCATCGGCCGGATCTTTGCTCAGGGTATCCGCGTCGTAGGTGCAGAAGATAGTGGTGATATTGCCTTCTGCATCTTTCTCCACGCGCTCTGCTTTCACCACGTAGGCGTTACGCAGACGAACTTCTTTACCCATCACCAGACGCTTGTACTGCTTGTTGGCTTCTTCACGGAAGTCCGCACGGTCGATCCAGATCTCTGCGCTAAACGGCACTTCGCGGCTGCCCATTTCCGGTTTGCTCGGATGGTTAGGCATCGTCACCAGCTCGCTTTCACCCTGCGGGTAGTTTTCGATAACCAGTTTAACCGGGTCGATAACCGCCATCGCGCGTGGAGCATTTTCGTTGAGATCTTCACGAATGCAGGATTCCAGGGAAGCCATCTCAATGGTGTTGTCCTGCTTGGTCACGCCGATGCGCTTACAGAACTCACGGATAGACGCGGCGGTGTAACCACGACGGCGCAGACCGGAGATGGTTGGCATACGCGGGTCATCCCAGCCTTCTACGTGCTTTTCCATCACCAGCTGATTCAGCTTACGCTTAGACATCACGGTGTATTCCAGATTCAGGCGCGAGAATTCGTACTGGCGCGGGTGAACCGGAATCGTGATGTTATCCAGCACCCAGTCGTACAGACGACGGTTGTCCTGGAACTCCAGCGTACACAGGGAGTGCGTAATGCCTTCCAGCGCATCGCTGATGCAGTGGGTGAAGTCGTACATCGGGTAGATGCACCACTTGGTGCCGGTCTGATGGTGATCGGCAAATTTGATGCGGTACAGCACCGGATCGCGCATGACGATAAACGGTGACGCCATATCGATTTTCGCGCGCAGGCAGGCAGTACCTTCGGCAAAACCACCGGTACGCATTTTTTCGAACAGCGCCAGGTTCTCTTCTACGCTGCGATCGCGGTACGGGCTGTTTTTGCCCGGCGCGGTCAGCGAGCCGCGGTATTCGCGGATCTGCTCAGGCGTCAGTTCATCGACGTAAGCCAGACCTTTGTTGATCAGTTCTACCGCATAGGCATGCAGCTGATCGAAGTAATCAGAGGAGTAGCGAACGTTGCCAGACCAGTGAAAACCTAACCATTCGACGTCGTTTTTGATGGACTCAACGTATTCGATGTCTTCTTTGACTGGGTTAGTGTCATCGAAACGCAGGTTGCACTGGCCCTGATAATCTTGCGCAATGCCGAAGTTCAGGCAGATAGATTTCGCGTGGCCGATGTGCAGATAGCCATTCGGCTCCGGCGGAAAACGAGTATGCACCGTGTTGTGCTTACCGGTAGCCAGATCTTCATCAATGATCTGACGAATAAAGTTAGTCGGGCGGGCTTCAGCCTCACTCATCGTAGATTCCTCAAAGCGTAAACAACGTATAACGGCACATGATCTTATAAGCCGCGCTTCTAGACAACTATTAGTTGCACAAAAAAAGCGATGGAATAACGAATATGGGGGAATTTACGGCAAAAAAAAGCGGCGGAGGAACTCCCCCGCCGCTTAAGGCACTTAACTCACTTTACTCAGGAGCAGTTACTTACCTTTAATCTCATACAGTGGCGTTTGACCGGCAACGACATGACCTTCGGCTTTAATGACCAGACCACCGAAATCATCGCTGTTGCTGCAAACAACCGGGCTAATCATGGAGCGCGCATTAGCGTTCAGGAAGTCCAGATCCATTTCCAGGATTGGCTCACCCGCCTTCACTTCTGCACCCTCTTCAACCAGACGTTTGAAGCCTTTACCTTCCAGCGCGACGGTATCGATACCCATGTGGACAACGATTTCCGCGCCTTTGTCAGTTTCCAGGCAGAACGCGTGATTGGTGTTGAAGATTTTCACGATGGTGCCCGCTGCTGGGGAAACCACGGTTTTATCCGTTGGTTTTACCGCCACGCCGTCACCGACCGCTTTGCTGGCGAAGGCTTCATCAGGAACCTGCTCCAGCGCAACCACATCACCGGTAATCGGAGAAACCAGGGTTTCTACGGTCGCGGCGTTAGCCACAGCCTGCGGTTTTGCCGCCGCTGGTGCTGCTGGTGCTGCGCTTTCCGCTGCTGCTGCAGCAACCGGGCCACGCGCAACCACTTTCTTCATCGCGTCACCGATAGATTCGGCTTTCGCACCCACGATAACCTGGATGGTTTGTTTGTTCAGTTTCACCACACCGGAAGCGCCCAGACGTTTACACATCGCGTCGCTTACCTTCGCGGAGTCGCCTACGGTCAGACGCAGACGGGTAATACAGGCATCAATCGCTTTCAGGTTGTCAGTACCGCCAACCGCTGCAATGTAGTTAGTTGCCAGCTGATTCAGACCTTCTTCGGTGTTGCTGTTCGCTTCTTCCGTCACCACGTTGTCGTCTTTATCTTCACGACCCGGTGTTTTCAGGTTGAACATGCGGATAACCACACTGAACAGGACGAAGTAGATAACGAAGAAGACCAGACCCATTACCACCAGCATCCAGACGTTCTTACTTGCTGCCGGCAGGCTGTACATCAACACGTAGTCGATAGCACCTGCGGAGAAGGAGAAGCCAGCGTGGATACCCAGCAGCGTCGCGATAAACAGGCTCACACCGGTCAGAATCGCGTGCAGGAGGTACAGTAACGGAGCCAGGAACATGAACAGGAATTCCAGCGGCTCGGTAACACCGGTCAGGAACGCGGTGATCGCAACGGACAGCAGCATACCGCCAACCATTGGACGACGCGCTTTCGGTGCTGCGAAGTACATCGCCAGCGCCGCACCCGGCAGACCAAACATCATGATTGGGAAGAAGCCGGACATGAACATACCCGCAGTGCCGTCACCCGCGTAGAAGCGGTTGATGTCACCGTGGAAGACCGCACCGGCCGCGTTGGTGAACTCACCAATCTGGAACCAGGCGATGGTGTTCAGCACCTGATGCAGACCGGTTGGGATCAGCAGACGGTTGATGAAACCAAAGATACCGGAGCCCAGCGCGCCAGCGCCTACGATCCACTCACCACCTGCATGGATGGCGTTCTGCACTGGTGGCCAGACGTAGCCAAAGATGGCTGCCAGCACCAGACAGAAGAAGCCAGTGGCGATTGGCACAAATCGTTTGCCGCCGAAGAAGCTCAGGAAGTCAGGCAGTTTGATACCCGCCCAACGGTTATAAACGGCACCGCCGACCAGACCGGTAATGATACCCGCCAGGACACCCATGTTAATGGCTGGGTTGATGGTGACCATTGCTTTAGTGAGAACGAAATAACCGACTGCGCCCGCCAGTGCTGCCGCACCCGCGCTGTCTTTAGACCAGCTGGATGCCACACCGATGGCGAAAATCAGCGCCAGGTTATCAAAAATGGACCCACCCGCTTGCGCGATGAAAGGCACGTTCAGTAAATCTGGCTGACCAAATCGCAGCAACAGCGCCGCCACTGGCAACACGGCGATAGGGAGCTGTAACGCCCTACCTAACCGCTGGAAAAAACCTAAAATATTCATCTTATTCCCCCTACGAGACCCCGATACGGCTCATTTAAGCCATTTTTTTATTGTGCAAAAAAGCATGACACTGCGATGTCTTGTAAACTGCAATCACAACTCTAAGGCTTATGAGTGTGTGGAAGTTTAATTCGTATCGCAAATTAAACACGTGTTTTTTGTGACTATAGTCACCAAATATTGTTCTCACCACTCCCTTTCACTGGCTAACCATGAAAACTTATTTTATCATTCAAAAAATCAAAACGGATTGCTCCCTGACGATGCAAACAGGTTACGCTTAAAGAGTGCACGGAGATGCCATCCGCCAACTTCTTATATTTTACATTTTGAGGTGAAGAATGAGACTGATTCCTCTCGTTAACGCTGAACAAGTCGGCAAATGGGCTGCCCGCCACATCGTTAACCGCATCAATGCTTTTAAACCTACCGCGGACCGTCCGTTTGTCCTCGGCCTGCCAACCGGCGGTACCCCGCTGGCGACCTATAAAGTTTTAGTTGAAATGCATAAAGCGGGCCAGGTGAGCTTTAAGCACGTCGTCACCTTCAACATGGACGAATACGTTGGGCTGCCAAAAGAGCATCCGGAAAGCTACTACAGCTTCATGCACCGCAATTTCTTCGACCACATTGATATCCCAGAAGAAAACATCAACCTGCTGAACGGCAACGCGCCGGATGTTGACGCAGAATGCCGCCGTTATGAAGAAAAAATTCGCTCTTACGGCAAAATTCACCTGTTTATGGGTGGCGTGGGCAACGATGGTCACATCGCGTTCAACGAACCGGCATCTTCACTGTCTTCCCGCACCCGTATCAAAACGTTGACGCATGAAACCCGCGTTGCTAACTCCCGTTTCTTTGACGGCGACGTTGCGCTGGTACCAAAATACGCGCTGACCGTTGGCGTCGGCACGCTGCTGGATGCGGAAGAAGTGATGATTCTGGTGCAGGGCGCGACGAAAGCGCTGGCGCTGCAGCAAGCGGTTGAAGGCAACGTCAACCACATGTGGACCATCACCTGTCTGCAACTGCATCCGAAATCACTGATCGTCTGCGATGAACCTTCCACCATGGAGTTGAAGGTCAAGACCCTGAAATATTTCAATGAATTAGAAGCTGAAAATATTAAAGGTCTGTAATGTCTTGCCGTCCCGTGGCCTGCCGCGGGACAAAATTTTAGAACACCGGGGGTCGTAATGTATGCATTAACCCATGGCCGAATTTATACCGGCCACGAAATTCTGGATGACCATGCGATTATCGTCGCCAATGGCCTTATTGAACGTATTTGCCCACTGGCCGATGTACCAGCGAACGTCGAACAGCGTTCCGTTAATGGCGCCATTCTCGCCCCTGGTTTTATCGACGTTCAGCTCAACGGCTGCGGCGGCGTGCAGTTTAACGATACTGCGGAAGCCGTCACCGTTGAAACGCTGGAGATCATGCAGAAAGCCAACGAGAAATCGGGCTGCACCAACTATCTGCCAACGCTTATCACCACCAGCGACGACCTGATGAAACAGGGCGTACGGGTGATGCGTGAATACCTGGCGAAGCATCCTAACCAGGCGCTGGGTCTGCACCTTGAAGGTCCGTGGCTGAATCTGGTGAAAAAAGGCACTCACAACCCAAGCTTCGTGCGTAAACCCGACGCTGAACTGGTGAAGTTCCTCTGCGATAACGCCGACGTGATCACCAAAGTGACCCTGGCACCAGAAATGGTCGCTCCGGAAGTTATCACCGCGCTGGCGAATGCCGGCATCGTGGTTTCTGCGGGCCACTCAAACGCCACGGCGCAAGAAGCACGCGTAGGTTTCCGTGCGGGTATCACCTTCGCGACGCACCTGTTTAACGCCATGCCTTATATGTCGGGCCGTGAACCCGGCCTGACCGGCGCTATCCTGGATGCGAACGAAATTTACTGCGGCATTATTGCTGATGGCCTGCACGTGGATTACATCAATATCCGTAACGCCAAACGCCTGAAAGGCGATAAGCTGTGCCTGGTGACCGATGCCACCGCTCCGGCGGGTGCCAATATTGATCAGTTCATTTTTGCTGGTAAAACAATATACTACCGCAATGGACTCTGTGTTGATGAAAACGGCACACTGAGCGGATCATCGCTTACGATGATCGAGGGCGTTCGCAACCTGGTTGAGCATGCCAATATTGCGCTGGACGAAGTGCTGCGCATGGCAACGCTCTACCCTGCCCGCGCGATTGGCGTTGAAAAACATTTTGGTAGCATCGCGCCTGGCAAGGTCGCCAACCTGACCGCATTCACGCACGATTATAAAATCATCAAGACCATCGTTAATGGCAACGAGGTCGTTACTGAGTAAGAGAAAGTATGACACCAGGCGGACAAGCTCAAATTGGTAATGTTGACCTCGTAAAACAGCTTAACAGCGCGGCCGTATACCGCCTGATTGACCAGCATGGGCCAATCTCACGTATTCAGATTGCCGAGCAGAGCCAGCTTGCTCCCGCCAGCGTGACCAAAATCACGCGTCAGCTCATTGAGCGCGGATTGATCAAAGAAGTCGATCAGCAGGCCTCCACCGGGGGCCGCCGCGCTATCTCGATTGTCACCGAAACCCGCCATTTCCACGCCATCGGCGTTCGTCTGGGCCGTCACGACACCACCCTCACGCTGTACGATCTGAGCAGTAAAGCGGTTGCTGAAGAGCATTATCCGCTGCCGGAACGCACCCAGGAGACGCTGGAACACGCTCTGCTGAACACCATCGGCACCTTTATTGAATCGTGCCAGCGTAAAATCCGTGAACTGATCGCCATTTCAGTGATTCTGCCTGGTCTGGTTGATCCGGAGAGCGGCGTCATCCGCTACATGCCGCACATCCCAGTGGAAAACTGGCGTTTGGTTGAAGCACTGGAAAAACGCTTTAACGTGACCTGCTTCGTCGGCCACGATATCCGCAGCCTGGCGCTAGCGGAGCACTACTTTGGTGCAAGTCAGGATTGTGAAGACTCCATTCTGGTGCGCGTACACCGCGGTACCGGCGCGGGAATCATCTCTAACGGGCGTATTTTTATCGGCCGTAACGGCAACGTCGGGGAAATTGGTCATATTCAGGTCGACCCGCTCGGCGAACGTTGCCACTGCGGTAACTTTGGCTGTCTGGAAACCGTCGCCGCCAATGCCGCCATTGAGCAGCGCGTACGACATCTGCTGGAACAGGGCTATCAGAGCCGTGTGACACTGGACGATTGCCACATCAAAACCATCTGCAAAGCCGCCAATAAAGGCGACGCGCTGGCCACCGAGGTGATTGAACACGTGGGCCGTCATCTCGGTAAAACCATCGCTATCGCCATTAACCTGTTTAACCCGCAGAAAGTGGTGATTGCCGGTGAGATCATCGAGGCTGACCGCGTGCTGCTGCCCGCGATTGAAGGCTGTATCAACACTCAGGTTCTAAAGGCTTTTCGCAAAAACCTGCCGGTGGTGCGCTCAACCCTCGATCACCGCTCCGCGATCGGCGCTTTTGCGCTGGTTAAGCGCGCGATGCTCAACGGTATCCTGCTGCAACATTTGTTGGAAGGTTAGACCTAAGAGGCAATACCGGGGATAACGTGTATAATTACGCCTCTTTAAAAACAAACGCCAGGTAGTCCATGACCATTCAGAATGTAATCTGTGATATTGACGGCGTGCTGATGCACGACAACGTTGCCGTGCCGGGCGCGGCAGAATTCGTCGCCCGCGTGCTGGATAAAGGTATGCCGTTCCTCTGTCTGACCAACTACCCTTCACAGACGGGTCAGGATTTGGCGAACCGCTTCGCCACCGCTGGTATCGACGTACCTGATAGCGTGTTTTATACCTCCGCCATGGCAACTGCCGATTTTCTGCGTCGCCAGGAAGGAAAAAAAGCGTACGTTGTCGGCGAAGGCGCATTGATCCACGAGCTCTATAAAGCCGGGTTCACCATTACCGACGTTAACCCAGACTTCGTTATTGTGGGTGAAACGCGCTCCTTCAACTGGGAAATGATGCACAAGGCGGCATTCTTCGTAGCCAATGGCGCTCGCTTTATCGCGACCAACCCGGACACGCACGGCCGCGGCTATTACCCAGCCTGTGGCGCACTGTGCGCCGGCATCGAAAAAATCTCGGGCCGTAAGCCGTTTGTCGTTGGCAAGCCAAGCCCGTGGATCATCCGCGCCGCACTGAACAAAATGCAGGCGCACTCAGAGCAGACGGTTATCGTTGGCGATAACCTTCGCACCGATATTCTGGCCGGCTTCCAGGCAGGTCTGGAGACGATTCTGGTGCTCTCTGGCGTCTCCACCGTTGACGACATCGATAATATGCCGTTCCGTCCGTCATGGATTTATCCGTCCGTTGCGGAAATAGACATTATCTAACGGTTCACACCGTGACACTGTTCACAACCCACTGTTAACGCAGACAATGAAACCGATGCCTTCCTGGGCATCGGTCTGAATCTTCCCGCGCATCCGCGTTCTATAGTGGCTCGTCAGCTAGCGCATCAGCCCACTGAGTCCACCTTCAATCTTACATAACTCAACTCTGACACCTCCGGGATTCAGACGGCCGATGCAATGGAGAAAAACATGCTTAGCCGTCGTCAATTCCTTACCGCCAGCGCCGCCCTACCGCTTGCCTACGCGCTACGCCCGGCGTTTGCCGCTCTGCCCTCACCGCTCATGATTGATTCACACGTGCACGTCTGGAAAACCGACCCGCACTATCCTTACGCTAAGGATCGCAAAGCACCACCGCAGGATTTCACCGCCGAAATGCTGCTCTCACTGATGGCCGCAAACTGCGTTGCGCGCACGGTGATCGTGCAGGTTATTCACTACCGTTGGGATAATCGCTATCTGGCCGACGTTCTGCGACAGTATCCGGATAAATTCCAGGGTATCTGCCGCGTAAACCCGGAGGACCCGGCTGCGCCGGAACATCTGTCCCGCCTGACCACCGACGAGGGTTTTCGCGGCGTCAGGTTGAGTCCTTCTGATAAAGCTGACGGTGACTGGATCCGTGGGCCGTTAATGAAACCACTCTGGCGACAGGCCGCCGACCTGAAAGTACCGATGACCATTCTGGCTGCCCCCAGCCGAATGCCAGACCTTATTCCCTGGATAGAGCAGAACCCGGAGCTGACGGTGGTCATTGACCACATGGCTGATGCGCCGCTGAATCATCCTGAGGAGCTGAACAAACTGCTGGCGCTGGCGCGCTATCCACAGGTCTATGTCAAAATTTCGCATATGTGGTCGCTTTCCCAGCAGCCTTACCCTTACCCTGATGCCGCGCAGCAGGTTAAGCAGGTGTTCGATGCCTTTGGGCCACAGCGACTGATGTGGGGCACCGACTGGCCAATCTGTTTGAATAAACTGAGCTACGCGCAAGCGGTCGCGCTCTACCGCGATCACCTGGCATGGTTAACCCCCAAAGACCGCGAGCAAATTCTCTACAAAACGGTCCAGCAGATCTGGCCTTTCGGCATTGCCTGAGCTCATCCCGTGCAGATTTTGCCTCTGCACGGGGCGAGAAATCTATTCTCGTTACCCACCGCCTGACAAAAAAGAAGATTATTCAAAAATAACGCTTAAAAAATGATGATTCATCAATAATAGAAGAATAGGCGTACGTATTTTTTAGTATTCCATAACCCCCATTGCATTTTTTCTTTCTGAGGCGGAAAAACCCTTGCGCCGGCCCCGCCTTTGCGGCATTTTTTTAGTCATGCAAAGGCGCGGCGACAGTACTGCGCCACACAATTAAACAGCACAACGCCACAGGGTTAACGGAGAAGTCTATGTGTTCTATTTTCGGTGTACTGGATATTAAAACTGACGCGGGCGAGCTGCGTAAAAAGGCGCTTGAGCTCTCCCGCCTGATGCGCCACCGTGGCCCGGACTGGTCTGGGATCTACGCAAGTGATAAAGCGATTCTTGCGCATGAACGCTTATCGATTGTTGACGTCAACGCCGGTGCTCAGCCGCTGTATAACGAAAAGAAAACGCACGCTCTGGCCGTCAACGGTGAAATCTACAACCATCAGGCGCTGCGCGCTGAATACGGTGACCGCTACCAGTTCCAGACCGGTTCTGACTGCGAAGTCATCCTCGCGCTGTATCAGGAGAAAGGGCCGGAATTCCTCGACGACCTGCAGGGTATGTTCGCTTTTGCGTTATACGACAGCGAAAAAGATGCGTACCTGATTGGTCGCGACCATATCGGTATTATCCCGCTGTATATGGGCCACGACGAATTCGGCAACTTCTACGTTGCTTCTGAAATGAAAGCGCTGACCCCGGTTTGCCGCACCATTCAGGAGTTCCCAGCTGGGAGCTATCTGTGGAGCAAAGACGGCGAAATTCGTCAGTACTACCAGCGTGACTGGTTCGACTACGATGCGGTTAAAGACAACGTGACCGACAAGAATGAACTTCGTCAGGCGCTGGAAGAGTCAGTGAAAAGCCACCTGATGTCAGACGTGCCGTACGGCGTGCTGCTCTCCGGCGGCCTGGATTCCTCGGTTATCTCCGCGATCACCAAGAAATTCGCCGCTCGCCGCGTTGAAGATCAGGAACGTTCAGAAGCCTGGTGGCCGCAGCTGCACTCCTTCGCCGTTGGCCTGGAAGGGTCTCCTGACCTGAAAGCCGCGCAGGAAGTAGCAAACCACCTTGGCACCGTGCACCATGAAATTCACTTCACCGTGCAGGAAGGTCTGGATGCGATTCGCGACGTGATTTATCACATCGAAACCTACGATGTGACCACGATTCGCGCCTCTACGCCGATGTACCTGATGTCACGTAAAATCAAAGCGATGGGCATCAAAATGGTGCTGTCCGGCGAAGGTTCTGATGAAGTATTTGGCGGCTACCTGTACTTCCATAAAGCGCCAAACGCCAAAGAGCTGCACGAAGAGACCGTACGTAAGCTGCAGGCGCTGCATATGTACGACTGCGCCCGTGCTAACAAAGCGATGTCCGCCTGGGGCGTGGAAGCACGCGTACCGTTCCTGGATAAAAAATTCCTCGACGTGGCGATGCGCATCAACCCGCAGGACAAAATGTGCGGCAACGGCAAGATGGAAAAACACGTGCTGCGTGAATGCTTCGAATCTTACCTGCCAGCAAGCGTTGCATGGCGCCAGAAAGAGCAGTTCTCTGACGGCGTAGGCTATAGCTGGATTGATACGCTGAAAGAAGTCGCGGCAAAACAGGTGACCGATCAGCAGCTGGAAACCGCGCACTTCCGCTTCCCGTACAACACGCCAACGTCTAAAGAAGGCTATCTGTACCGTGAAATCTTTGAAGAGCTGTTCCCGGTACCAAGCGCTGCGGAATGTGTCCCGGGCGGCCCGTCCGTTGCGTGCTCTTCTGCGAAAGCGATTGAGTGGGATGAAGCGTTCAAAACCATGGACGACCCGTCTGGTCGCGCGGTAGGCGTGCACCAGTCAGCTTACAAGTAAGCGTGGCGGTGAGATAGAAAAAAGCCCCTGATGGTGACATCGGGGGCTTTTTGCTTTGGCTCGGTGCCGAGGGATTCCCCTCACCCCGGCCCTCTCCCCAAAGGGGCGAGGGAGAAAACCAGCGCTGCCGCACATCATCGAGTCGCGAGGGGAAAACCGAATGCACAGTCAGTGTCGAGCGGTCCCCTCTCCCTTTGGGAGAGGGTTAGGGTGAGGGGAAAACTTACTCCCCGCGTCCCTTCTTCGCCGCCAGCGATCGCAGCAGCACGCCCAGCGTCGTCCCATTATGCAGCATCGCGCTAGCACCCGGCGTCAGCCAGCCTAGCGCCGCCGCCAGCATAATGGCGCTGTTTACCCACTCGGTCAGCTTGATGTTGCTGTTTACCAGCTTCATCGCCTCCAGCGAGAGTTGACGCGCGGTGATAACGCCATACAAGCTGTCCTGCAACAGCACGGCATCCGCCGCCTGCTGCGCCAGCTCGGTACTCTGGTTCATCGCAAGACCAACGTCTGCCTGCGTCAGCACCGGCGCATCGTTGATACCATCACCAACGAACATCACCTTGTGCCCCGCTTCCTGCAGCGCTTTCACCACTTCAACCTTGCTTTCCGGCGTGGCTTCGGCAACGTAGCGATCGATGCCTACGCGTTCTGCCAACTGGCACGCTTTCTCGGCGCGATCGCCGGTCAGCAGGACCACCTGACGAATGCCGGACGCTTTAAGCTGTTCGATCACCTCAGAGGCTTCATCGCGCAGATGATCCTGCAGACCGATCATCCCCACCAGCTGATTATCAAAGCCGATAAACAGCAGATGCCGTCCCTGCGCCGCCAGTTCGTCGATTTCCGCTTCATACGGCGTGAAATCGATGTCGTAGTGACAATCCAGGAAGTGGCGACTGCCGATCACCAGTTGATGATCTTCCAGTGCGCAAAGCAGACCGTGAGCAATGACATACTCCACTTCGCCGTGCGCAATATGCGGCAGTTCGTGGTGCTCTGCCGCCGCCACGACCGCGTGCGCCAGTGGGTGATTGCTGTGCTCTTCCACCGAGGCGGCGATCGCCAGCAGACGTTTAGCCTGCACCAGCTGGTCGTTGAAGCTGATGACGTCTGTCACCTGCATCTCATCGTGGGTCAGGGTGCCGGTTTTATCGAACACCACCGTATCGACCTCAGCCAGCTTCTCAATCGCTCGCCCGCCCTTCAGCAGCAGACCGTTCTGCGCGGCCCGATACATAATCGATTTAAAGGCAATTGGCGTACTGAGCTTCAGCGCGCAGGAATAGTCAACGAGGAATACCGAAGCCAGACGCTCCCAGCTGCGGGTCATGGCAAACACCGCCGCGCCCACCCCAAGCGTGATACCGACGCGACGATCGGCCATGGCCTGAGTGACCTGCTGGGTTTCACTACGCTGGGTCAGCGAGTCGCGGATAAAGCGGCGAATATGCGCCGTCGAGGAAGACTCGCCCACCTGCTCGGCGGTGATCGCCACGTTGCCGTCCTGGATTTGCGTTCCCGCATAAACCCAGGAACCCGGCTCACGACGCACCGGCACGCTTTCTCCGGTCATTGAAGCCTGGTTGACCTGAGCAACACCACGCAGCACCGTACCGTCGGCAGGGATATTATCCCCCGGGCCGAGCAGCATTACGTCACCCGCCACCAGCTCGCTGCTGTTGATCTCCACGCTTTCACCCTCTCGCTCAACCCAGACCGGGTGCTCACGAGGCTGCATCAGATCGGCCAGCAGCGCGTCGGAGTGACGGCTGGTCTCCTGCTCCATATACTCGCCGAGCGTCAGCAGCGACTGCGTCAGCATAGCGGTACGGTTATCGCCGCGCAGCATCGACAAGCTCAGCGCCAGCGCATCCAGCACTTCCACCTTCAACTGCCCCTGGCTGAGGGTATGCGCCCCTTCCAGGATAGTCGGAGCAGTCAGCAGCGCCGCTGGCAAACGCGCCCAGCGGGGCGGCAGCACCTGAGTCAGCGCCAACCCTGCGAGGTTAAGGAGGTTATCGCCACCGCAGTATTCGGTTTCGAATTCGCCGTCTTCCGCCGCTTGCCAGTCCAGCGCGTCCACCGCAGCCATAATGGCGGCAAGTGAAGTCCGGGCGCGATCCCACTGGATCACCGCGCTACGCGCCGAAGGACGAATACGCACGCCGCTTACGCCGGGCAACGTCAGGATCTGCTGTTTCAGCCACCCGGCGGCATCGGGGTAGTCGCCGAGCGCCGTAATACGCAGGCGCACGCGTCCGGGGATCTGGTGAACGACAGTAACCCGCTCGCCTACCGCACTCACTCGATCTCATCCTTATTCTGGCTACGGTAGTAGTCCAGTTCGGCCTGCAGGTCGGCAATACGCTCTTTCATCTCTTCCATTTCGCCGCGCACGGTACCCCAGGCTTTACTCGCCGTATTGGTGATCCCCTGCTGGACGTTACGGTTGGTCAGAAGGTAGGTGATTGCTGCACCCGCGACTAGCCCGGTCAGCAGGTGGGTACGGCTATTGGTTGTCGTAGGCGTCTGTACCGGCATTGCTGCGGGATTACGTTCCCACGCGCCGGTCCAGGGGTTGTACAGGTATTCAGGCTGATTCATCGTTTCCTCGCTTAGCTATCGCATCCATAAGATAAAGAGAAGCGGCACCCACCCCAATAAGGGTCAGCACGGACTGCAGCGGACGGGTCTTATTGGCATCCGCTATCGCCATCACCGTTCCGCTAATAAGGCTGGCCTTCGCCGTCGCCTTCATCACCGTACAGGCCGCTTCATTCAGCGTTTGTTCATTTTGCTGGTAGCGCTGCCATTCACGCGCACAGGCAGCGCTTCCCCCGACCAGCGCGCCGGCAATAGCGGCGCGACCTACGCGGTTTTGTCTATCACGGCTGTTGTTCATCCGCTACGCCCTCATCATCAAACGGCACGGCGCCCGGCTGGCGATGGCGCTCTACGGACTCCTGAAAGCCCTCTTTACCCGCTTTCATGGTGTCGCGAAAGATAGCCGCGCTGGAGGTTGCCGTATCTTTGATAGCTTCAGAGCTATTCTTCACGCCGTCTTTGACTTTGCTGGAACCGGCTTTAAGCATGTCGCCCGCCCCCGACAGCGTTTGCATCAGCATGCCGCGTACGGAATCGTTGGTCAGCAGCAGCGTTACCGCAGCGCCAACCATCGCGCCTTTCCAGAACTCTTTGTCGTCCATTCCGACGGTGCTGATGATATTTTTCAGCAGGCCAGCCTGGTCGCCCATCGTGCCGTCAACCACGTGTTGAGCGTACTGGCTCCAGTCCACGCCCTGCTGCGCGGCAGCGTGGTGATGATGATGGTGATGCGGGTGAGCAAACTGCGGCGGTACCGCGCCCTGAGGTGCCGGTGGGAAGCCCATAGGCGGGAACCCCATCGCCATTTGCGGTGGCATCTGCATTTGCGGCTGTGGTGGCATCTGTGGCTGAGGAGGCATCTGCCCGTTCTGCGGCCATGCCATTCCCTGCGGCATTGGCGGGTACGGATACCACGGGTAGCCGTATGGCGGATAGTAACCGGCCGGTGGAACTTGCTGTGCGTTGTTGTCATTGGTGCTCATGATGACTGTCCTTTTTCATTTAGTGAGAAGGGCTAAGAATGGCGGCTAACTGCTCCAGCGCGTGCTGGGCCTGCTCACCATCCTGACCAAACAGCTGGTTGAGGATTTGCGGGCGAATCGCGGCCGCATCGTACTCAAGGACGATAGAGCCGGTTTCGCTGTTGATCTGATAACGCCGGAGGTACCCCTCTGGGGAGCAATAAGCATCAAGCTGCTTGAGCTTCCCCTGACTAAGGCTGGCTACAAGCTTGTTGGAAAACCGCAGGCGCAGGCGCCCGGGGATATGGTGCGCCACTTCGACAAAGCGGCGCAAAGTCAGTAAGTCGCCCAAGGATTCGACAGGCATATCATTTAATACCCTGATATTTATAGGTGACATTAATGAAATCACAGATAGAAAACGTCAGATAGCGCTAATCGCCCTTCTCTTGCGATGTGTCAAAAGGGAACGTCCGATTCTTTTTTGCGCTGCGTGCGGTGAAGGCTGGACATAGGTGGAATGCAAATATAAATTACTCTCATTACCACTATATAAGTAAAAATGAGGCGGCTATGACTCCTTACCTGCACCAGACCCCCAATCGCATCCGCATCCGCTCCAGCTGGATCCAACGCCATCCGCATGAAGTCGAGAAGCTGATTGAACAACTCCGCGCCCGCGACGGTATTAAAGAGGTGATTCACCGTTTATATGCTGGTTCCGTGGCGGTGAGCTTCGATCCCGCGCGTATTTCTGCCTCAACCCTGCTCAATGAGCTGGAACAGGCGCAATGGCTTAGCAGCCAGAAAGATAAAAGCTATATCGAGAACACCCTGCGCGTGGGCGCCAGTCATTTATTAAAAACGCTGGCTTTCGGTGCACTTAAGCGTACAGTCGGTGGCCCGGTGGTTTCACTTGTTAGCGTATTAACGCGATAACCTTGCAGTGAATCCGGATGTATTGATGGCATGATTCAACGCGAAATAACCAATAATTGCCGAATAATGCGCCAGGCTGTTCACAACCCAACCAAACAGTCACATTCCGGTGAATTTCATTGAAAAAGGTGTTGACGGTATTGGGCTCAATACGCATAATGCGCCCCGCAACGCCGATAAGGTAACGCGAAAAAAAAGATGGCTACGTAGCTCAGTTGGTTAGAGCACATCACTCATAATGATGGGGTCACAGGTTCGAATCCCGTCGTAGCCACCATCTTTTTTTGCGGGAGTGGCGAAATTGGTAGACGCACCAGATTTAGGTTCTGGCGCCGCAAGGTGTGCGAGTTCAAGTCTCGCCTCCCGCACCATTCACCAATAAGCGTTGCACGGATGGGGTATCGCCAAGCGGTAAGGCACCGGTTTTTGATACCGGCATTCCCTGGTTCGAATCCAGGTACCCCAGCCATATTTTCTTCGATATTTGCGGATAGCCGCGACGGTATTGGGGTATCGCCAAGCGGTAAGGCACCGGTTTTTGATACCGGCATTCCCTGGTTCGA
>NZ_JAPKIC010000002.1:66149-66247 GCF_036759945.1 Kluyvera sp. CHPC 1.251
GAATCCAGGTACCCCAGCCATCGAAGAATATGATAGTATCGGCTACGTAGCTCAGTTGGTTAGAGCACATCACTCATAATGATGGGGTCACAGGTTCG
>NZ_JAPKIC010000002.1:66341-66476 GCF_036759945.1 Kluyvera sp. CHPC 1.251
TTAGAGCACATCACTCATAATGATGGGGTCACAGGTTCGAATCCCGTCGTAGCCACCAAATTCAGAATCTATCGAGCTATCGATATATTCGAAAAAAAATTGTTGGGGTATCGCCAAGCGGTAAGGCTCTGGTTA